>DASRPN010000164.1:0-48832 GCA_035646355.1 Pyrinomonadaceae bacterium
CATTGCCAACAACAGTGCGATAGCGATGATGTACTGCGCTGACCGGCCATTCACCTTTAGTACCGTTTGCAGGTAGAACAGCGCGTAGAACTGTCCTGTGTACCAGACGACGCCCTGGCCCGCGGTCGCTCCGAACAGTGAAATAAGCACGCGCTTCAGGTTTTCCCACTTCGTAAATGCCTCGACGAGTGGTTTGCTCGACGTCATCCCGGCGGTCTTAATCTGTTGAAAGATCGGTGACTCTTTCATCCGCATCCGAATGTAAAACGAGATGCCCACGAGGAAGATCGAGATGATGAACGGCACACGCCAGCCCCATGCGTTGAATGCCTCACGCGACAGCGCATTCTGGACCAGCAGAATGACCACGAGAGACATGAAGAGTCCCAGCGTTGCGGTGATCTGAATAAAACTGGTGTAGAACCCGCGGCGCTCGTCCGGCACGTGCTCGGCCACGTACACCGCCGCGCCTCCATACTCACCACCAAGCGCAAGTCCCTGAAGGACTCGAATAAGAAGAAGAATGATCGGCGCGGCAATACCGATCGTTGCGTACGTCGGTAAGAACCCGATCACCGCGGTTGCCCCACCCATCACCAGCAACGTGACGAGGAAGGCGTACTTGCGTCCAACCAGATCGCCGATGCGTCCGAAAAACAGCGCGCCGAAGGGACGAACGACAAAACCGACCGCGAAGGTCGATAAATACGCGATCAACGCCCACGTGTCGTTGCCTTCAGGATAAAAAAGAGGCGAGATCGTTACCGCAAGACTGCCGAAGATGTAGAAGTCGTACCATTCGATCATGGTGCCGACTGCTGATGCGGTGATTACTTTCCAGATGCTATAGCTGTGAACTTGATCGGTGGTGGAAGAGGCTGGCGTTTGTTGGGCCATGATTAGGATCCCATCAGTGGCACTTCACGAAATGCCACTGATGGGATAATCGAACGGTTTAGCGGTTTTGCATTCCAGGCATACCGCGCATCGGCATCTGGAGCTTGCCGTCGGCGCCGCTGGTCAGGGCGAGGAATGACGAGTCGTAACGAATCGAATCAAACACCGCATCGACTCGCGCTTCCATCATCTCCTTCGCACGCACCGCTTCATAGCGTTCGTACTGGAAGAAGTGACGACGCAGTAAGGTGAGTGCCTTCTTCTTCTGGCCTGCTTGCGCATAGATCGCGGCCAGGTTGTACGACGCGGGCAGCAGGTTATGATTCGCTCGCGCGATCTTCAACGCCTCATCGGTGTTTCCCGAAGCCGCAATAAACACTGCCGCGAACACGAGGTTGTACGGGTCTTTCGGATCGAGCGCGAGCGCTTTCTGCGTGTACGCATTCCCCTGGGCCAGGTCGCCTTCGGAGTGCCAGTAAACGGCGAGATTGCGATACGTCAGCGCGAGTGGAAACTCTTCCGCGGACTGCTCCATCAACTTCAAGCCCTTCTTAAACTCTCCGTCGTGAATCGTCATCTTGCCGAGGCCATGCAGTGCAACCGCGCGCGCGACTCCGTCCGCGGGCATGTTCAGGATCTTATTGAAGACTTCACGCGCTTTGTCCCACTCACCCGTGTGGTGACGATAGAGCTCACCGAGATAACGAAGTGGCGTTGGGTCCGCAGGATCCATCTTGTGCGCCTGCTGGTAGAACTTCAGCGCCGTGACGTATTGTTCGGCAATCTCGGCGCGCAGGCCGCTACGCATGGTCGCTTCGATGCGGGCGCCTTGAACGCGATCGAATATCGGCGAATCAGGAATACTGCCGACCTCTTCGACGCCGAGCTTCTTCAGTTGACCGGCCGCGTCTTTGGCTTTCTTCGGAAACAGACATCTCTCGGCGGCGACGAATTTCAGATCCGCGATTGCGCCATCGTTGTCGCCGGCTTTCGCTTTCTCTTTACCACTCTTTAATTGCGCGTCGAGTGCTGACTCGCGCTGCTTCATTTCCGCTTCAACTGCCTTTTCAACGTCGGCCACCTTCAGTTTGCCGGCGTTGCTATCGACCTTTTTAATGGTCGTGCCGTCGTGCGTCGCCAGCACGGCCACCGGCAGGGCAGAGTCGCCAATGATGTTCTTCAACTCCGGCAGAGCGGCATCGCCGACGCTCATCGTGACGCACTGTGCAGAGTACAGAGTCAGAATGCGAGAAGTGAGCAATGGCGACTTTTTGACTTCATCGTTGCTCGCGGGAAACCAGTAAAGAACCAGACCTTTCTGCGCCGCAGTCCTGGATTCCCACAGCTTCCACGGTACCTTGTAAACTGTTGGCGCCGGACCCATGCTGCTATTGCCGCCGCCGACACCACCCGTGCCGCCGCCGCCGCCGCCGCCGCAAGTGGCCCAGGCTGGAGACAGGGCGAACAGAGTAATCAAAATTGTGGCAAGGATTCGTGAAAGTTGTTTCTTCATAATGCGATACCTTTCATTTATTCCGAGTGAGCGAGGAGCTACTTTATAGCATAAGCGGCCACGAATCACACGGATTGAGGGTTTACACAACTATTACTCGCCTCGAACAAGAATCGAGTCTATGATTATGCACGCGATGAAAGTATTGCTGGTCAATCCTAAATTTCCCGAGACATATTGGAGTTTTCGACACGCCCTACCGTTCGAGGGAAAACGATCAGTTTTCCCGCCGCTCGGACTGCTGACGGTCTCCGGCTTATTGCCGCGTTCCGTCGAGCGACGACTGGTCGATCTTGAAATCGAACCACTGAAGACGTCACAGATCGAGTGGGCTGACATGGTCTTCATTACGGGCATGCTCGCGCAGAAGGAATCGCTGCACGAGATCGTAGAACGATGCCGGAAGCTCGGCAAAAGGATCGTCCTCGGTGGTCCATACGTGACCAGCACGATCGAAGAACTGCCTTACGCCGATCACATCTTCCAGGGCGAGGCCGAAACGACGTTGCCCCAGTTTTTCGAGGACCTTGAACGCGGCACAGCAAAACGGACGTACAAAGCGCCGGAGCGGCCGCCAATGTCACTCGCGCCGATCGCCGATTTCGGACTGGTCAACATGAAAAAGTACAGTTGCATGTCCGTGCAATACTCGCGCGGATGTCCTTTCTCATGTGAGTTTTGCGACATCATCGAGATCTACGGTCGCATCCCACGCACGAAAAGTAATCAGCAAGTCATTGCGGAGTTCAATGAACTGAAACGCCTGGGCTGGCGTGGTCCACTGTTCATCGTTGACGACAATTTCATCGGCAACAAGAAGAACGTGCGGCTGTTGCTGCCCGCGTTGATCGAGTGGCAGAAGAAGAATGGTTTTCCATTCTCATTGCTAACCGAAGCGAGTGTGAATCTGGCTGACGACGACGATCTGCTGTCGGCGATGAAAGAAGCGGGGTTCCGTCGAGTGTTTCTCGGTATCGAGACGCCGGTGGAAGAGAGTCTCAAGGAGGCGCAGAAGTCACAGAACCGGGGCAACCTGCTTGAGTCGGTGCGCAGGATACAGAGCCACGGCATGGAAGTTATGGCCGGGTTTATCGTCGGCTTTGATAATGATCCGGAAGACATCTTCGAACGTCAGATTGAGTTCATTCGGAAAAGTGCGATTCCGATGGCCATGGTCGGGATGTTGAATGCACTGCCGGATACGCAACTCTGGAAACGACTCGAGAAAGAAGGCCGTCTGCTGGGCGCTGACGCGACAGGTAACAATACGATCGCGACAGTTAACTTCATTCCGAAGATGGACGTCGATACGCTCATCGCGGGTTATCAACGCATCATGCGTACGATCTACAAACCGAGTGAATACTATCGTCGCGCGCTCGATTCGCTGCAACGCGTACCGCAGGACATTCCCGAGGCGCACCAGTATCACGGTATCAAAGCGGTCAAAGCATTTCTGCGTATTGCGTTCAAACTCGGTGTGCTCGATGCGGAGCGGCGCGAGTTCTGGCGCTTTTTTCTGGAAGCCGTGCGCACGCATCACGATCGCATGACTGAGTTGCTGCGCCACGCAGCCATGGCCTATCACTTCCGCAAGTTGAACGAATCCTACGGCGACACGTGAGTCCCTCCGCTCATTCTTCGTTCGCTGCCCTTCGATATCGCGATTTTCGTCTACTTTGGTTAGGCCAGATTGTCTCTGTGACCGGATCGCAGATGCAGTTTGTCGCGATCAACTGGCACGTTTACCTGCTTACAAAATCACCGCTTGCACTGGGATTGGTCGGACTGTTTCGCGGTGTGCCGATAATTGTGTGTTCCCTTGCGGGAGGCGTCGTCGCAGACGCGGTCGATAGACGGAAGTTGTTGGTAGTCACGCAGGTGGTGATGCTGATTAGTGCCGCGCTGTTAGCAGCATTCACCATCGCCGGACTCGATAGTGTTTGGCCGATTTATGTGCTCAGCGGGTTGGCCTCGGCGGCGAATGCTTTTGACATTCCCGCGCGGCAGTCGCTCATGCCCGCCCTCGTTCCCACCGAAGTTTTTCCCAACGCAGTGAGTCTAGGTTTGATCGTTTTCAATGTGGCGACGATTGCGGGTCCGGCGATTGCGGGGTTCATGCTCGCTGAAACTGGACCAGCGTTGATTTACGGAGTCAATGCGCTTTCGTTTCTGGCTGTAATCGCTGCCGTGATTGCGATGAGGACGAGCGGAGATCCCGAGCGCAATGGCGATCGTGGAAGTGCGCTGAGCTTTGCTGCTCTAAAGGAGGGTTTCCGGTTTGTGCGGAACACTCCGATCATTGTGCAGACGATGACGCTCGACTTTGCTGCGACGTTTTTTGCTTCAGCAACATTGTTACTTCCGATCTTCGCGAGCGAACGGTTGCACGTCGATGCGAGGGGCTATGGTTTTCTTGCCGCGGCGCCGGCTGTTGGGTCGGTGATAACGGCGCTTGTCATGGCGCGTGCCGGCAGTTTTAGTAAGCAAGGTCGTTTGGTGGTCGTGTCTGTTGCGATCTTTGGTTTGACGACAGCGGCGTTTGGCATCTCGACTGTGTTCTGGTTCTCGTTGCTAATGCTCGCCGTTACTGGCGCCGCCGATACCGTCAGCACGGTGTTGCGACAAACGATCCGGCAGTTAGTGACGCCGAACCACCTCCGCGGGCGCATGACGTCGATCAACATGATGTTCTTCATGGGTGGACCACAACTCGGTGAACTCGAAGCCGGATTGCTGGCGGCGGCAATTGGTGCGCCGTTGTCGGTTGTGATTGGTGGACTCGGATCGATCGCGTCTTCGGCTGTCGCTGCGTTGAAGTCGAAGAGTCTGATGGATTTTGAAGTTTGAACGTCACCTCATGCTTGATATTTCAGGATCCTCGTTCGGCGCATGAAGCTACTGATTACGAGCGCCGCTTTTGCTTGCGAGCCTTGGAAGCCTTCGCGCCAGACCTGCCGGACTGTGGTACCGCGGGCGTTGTTGCCTCGCTTTGCATCGTGCTCGCGGGTTGACGACGGGTCTGGTCGGTTGCGGGATACGGCTTTGTTGGAATCCCGGCTGCCGAAAGACGCAACCGAAGCAAATCCGAGCCCGACAGCCGCGTCGCGGATTCAATGATATTGTCGGGAATGGCCAGAATGTCCGCTCGAGTTAGCTGGGGTGTCAAGCGGCCTGTTGCCTCCGCGATCGCGCTGACTTCATTGTCCGTCAGTCCAAGCGATTGCGCCGGTGCCGTGAGGAAAGACCGGCGCCGGCCATCCGATATCGCACCGGCCACCAGAGACTCAAGCAGGAACTTGTCATCCTGGGCGGGTAGGGACGTCGGGTCCTGAGTTGCATTCGAGAGTCGCAAAGTCTCCTCCCCCATCCAGCGCTGCAAATCGTTTACCGCCTCCCGGCTTATGGTGCGGTCGGATGTTGCGATCCCTGGTATTGACGCATCCACTTCGACGGGTTCGGGTCCTGGTATTGGAACCCGCGTCAGTGTCGGGATGTCCGTCGGCACTTCGACTACCGCCACGATCTTAGGCGGCACGACGGACAACTGATCGTCGCAGCACTTCAGCTGACGCATCGTGAGCGTCAGGGCGTACTGCTCGCCGACCTGATTCGACGGCAACTCAGACCGAAAGGAGACGATTACTGATTGCCGCACGTTCCCAGGCACAGTGGTCGATGAATCCGGCACGACTTCGATGCCCATGTGCCGCAGTGGCCCAACAGTCAAGACGTTGCCGAGGTCCCCACCAAAATTACGGTAGCAGGCGTAGCCAGTGGCGGTTCCTCTTAGTGTTACCGTACGACGGTCGGGACTTATTTCGGGTGTGAGACTACTGTTTGGAAAGTCGCTTTGTCCGGTCGCGATGCTCTCGACTTCCTGTACCGTCTCTATCACGAAGCCGGCTTTGGCTGTCAGGGACACCGAGTCCGATTTCGACTTGAAGCGGCAACCGAACTGAACGTTTGAACCGATCGGTGTTTCGGTGGCCTCCGTATCGTCCCGGAGCGGAGCCGGTGCTGGAATCTCAAGCGTCAACGGTTGCGACGGTTCAGATCGGTCGTAATCGAATTGCGGAAAGATGGTGAGATGGCCGGTATCCAGCCGAGCAGTTATGCAAGGGAGCGCATCGTCCTTGGGTTGAGATACGATGAGGAAAAAGTCCTGAATTCCATCCAGGTTTCTCGGTCCCAAGATGCCGCTCGGAGGATCCACGGTATGCGGACGGGGGGTAAGATAGAAGCTGACCCGATTGGTGCCGAGGTGATACGCCTGTAGCAGCGTGTACATCTGCGATAGCTGCGTTGTGAACGACAGCGTCTCGCGAGCTTCTCGGGAGGCGTCGCTGGTCGTAATTAGCTCGGCGTCCCGCTTTCCCAGGGACTGCACGCCCCACTTGCCGGAGCGCTGTGCGCCTCCGCCGATGTCGCCGACCTTCACATTGAGGCCGCCACCTTCATCCACGTCGAGCACCTCAACAGAGTTGGTGCTCCCCGCATTCTTGCGGACCTGGACGGTCTCAAGACTCCGGCTGGTGCTCTCCTGCGCCTCAGTGGCCTGCTGGTAAAGTAGCCGCTGCCGCGGCTGGACGTCGATAAAGTACGGGAACGACTCGACCGAGCGACCTGGCTCAACCGGTGATACCGTGACTTGGATGACGGCTGCTGTGCAAGGCAGCGAGGTGGCCAGCCGACGCCGAATTTCGTCGTTCAACATGTATCCGTACGAGAACACTCCGGGGTCGATCACTCCAACGAGTTGCTCGCTTTTGGGTTGAAAGTTCGTGACCGTGCAAGTGAGCTTGTAGTACACAATCCGACGACCCGGGTAAATCTGGTACTCGTCAGGCGGTACGTAGCGGTAAAGCGCCATCGATGACTGCCAAAGCGGCGGCATGCTCGCCGCACGGTCGGGACTCGCGTCTAACATGTCAGTCGTTACGCAGATCCGCTCCCATGGAATGTCGATCGGGAGAGACAAACTTGTCGCAGCCATTATTGCCTCCTATCGGACGAGGGATGTTCCCTCAATTTTGTAAACGGCTTCTTCTACACGCGGTATCCGTTCATGGTCAAGTTGGAGTCCGGTAACGTAAGCGCAGAATGCATCCGCTTTCGCGACCTCAGGACTTCAAGATAAGTGGTGGCGAGTTCATCATGGCCCGAACCACATAGGAACGTTCCGGAACGACGGCGGCGCATCCGTGTAGGAGGGGAATCCGGTAAACGAAACGTTGAACTCGTCGCCGACACCGATTCCCAGACGCTTGAATTCCTTGGCCATCTGGCCACCGAACGCCTGGTTTGTCCTCGATGAGCCAAAGAGGTACACCGCGCGCCGGTTGCCTTCGAGGTATGGCAACGGATCGGCGCCGGAGTCGATCAGGTGCATGGCATCGAGATTCGTCAGATCTATGCCCTCTGCAGTAAGCTGCTTTCTGGAGAGACTTCTCATCGCCGCATCGTTCACTCTCCTGACCCCGCGAAAGAGCGACTGGCCCCCTTCCTGCAGCCACTCCATGAGGAATCTCATCGTGTTTGCGACGGTTGGATCGGCCGCCATGGCAGCGGTGTACGTAAAGTTGACGGTGGGACGTTGTTTGCTGACGGCGACGAGCACGGAAGGGGCGGCCTCCGCGGCCCTGCTGGCCTCGCGTCCCATCACGGCGGCCACCGCTTGCGGACGCAGAAGAACCCGCCCCGCAGTGGCACGTTGGGGGATAGACCTCACCGTTGCTGCCCCTCCAGTCTCGGCGAACTGCCACATGTTCAGCATCACCGTGAAGAGCTGGGCCCACATCTGCTCATGGTGTTTGGCCCGGGCAATATCCTTCGGGTCGTAAGCGAAGGGCAGAAGGCGGTCTGCCACTTCCTCGGTCTTCCTCATCATCTCTTCCGAGCCCATCGAGGATGGGTTGAGATACAGGAGCGCGCGAATGAGGCCACCGATCTGCGCGTGCTGTTCAACCGACGGCGCGTGGCCTTTGAAATACTCGTCGGCAGACGGTTTCGGTTCCTCGCTGTCGACCGTTCCTTTCTGAGTACCCATCAGGTCGACCATCGTTACGGGATTGTTGCCAGCGTACAGGTAAAGGTTAGGGCCGTCTACGAAGCCCTTTGGATCGCGCTGAAGGAAGCGGCCAAGCCGGGGGGAGTATTGCCTCGCTCGCATGTCGTAAATCCCAGCGGGGCGCAGAAGGCGCCGGCCGGCAAATAGATATTGGTTCTCGTGCGAGATCCCGGCCGTCGCGTTGCCGAACGCGTCGTACGCGAAGGCTGCATTAGCGGCCACCTGTCCGAGCGAATCGCTCAGCCAGCGCGTGGAACCCAGCACGTCGCAGTGGAACCACCACTCCCGACCCGCCGCGACGATCTGACAGCGGCGATCGATGCCACCCGGATACACGTACTGCCGCGCAACTCCCGCAGCCGTGTACTCCTCCACAACGTTGAGGCCATCGTTGATGAAGTGAAGCGTCTGCGCGCCTTCGCGGATCGCAGCGAGCCGTCCTGTCGCGTCGTACACAAGACGGGCGAGCTCGGAGTTCGTGCTCTTCAGCCGAGCTTCCGTCAGCTGGTTCCGATAGTTGTACTGGTAGGCCCGCTCCCCGTCATCGATCAGGTTCCCGTTCAGGTCGAATCGCATTAGGGTCCCATCCATGCTGGCGATCTGATTCAGCGCGTTGGGAATCAGCACGACCGGCGCACGTCCCGGCCTGCGCTCCTCCAGACGATTCCCGAGATCGTCGTACCGGTACGTGAAGTTCACAGCGTCCGTCTCCAGCGTGCCGATCGCGAGGTCGATCATACGCTGCCCGGTGAGTGCCGAGGGCGGCAATGGGGCTGGCGGCGGCTCGAGCGGGACGGGGTTCACGCGAGCGATACTCGTGCGCCGATCCACCGTGACGTGATGAAGAGAATCGAAAGCAAATCGCCGCGCGTTCTCAGCGCCGGCCGCGGGATACTCAGCCTCGTAGCGGCGATTCCCAGCGCCATCGAAAAGTTGCTGGATCTCTACATCCAGATTGGCGGCCTGATGACGGATGCTGACGATCCGGCCCGCGCCATCGTACGCCCATTCGCTGACGGCGTTGTTGCCGAACGCCGCCCGGGCAAGTCGAAGCCCGCGATACTGAAAGCCAGCGACGGAATACTGCGCGGCGAGCGCTCCAGACCCCGGGTACCCGGTGCCATTGCTGACGTTAGTGATCAGACGCACACGATTCAGCGCATCGTACTCGTATCGCAGGCTGCGGCCGCTCGGATGCTGCAGGTCGGTGCGGTTCGAAAGAAGGTCGAAGTCACGACGCAGAGTGAGGAGCCCTGCCGGCGCAGGAAACGGCGTGGTGAACGCGACCTGATCCTCATACGCGCGTCCGAGTGAATCAAACTTCGCATCGACGGAACAGGCGTTACTCACCTGCCGCACGAGCCGGCCAAGCCCGTCGTACACATGGCGCTCGAACGTCTCCGCGTCAGCAGGATACGGAAAGCTGGGATCGAGCTGCCCAGCATCGAGATCGACGGCGGTCCGGCGCTTCAACGCGTCGACGGTGTAGAGGATCCGCAGCCCGTTGCTGTCCGTCCGCTCGATAATGTTGTCATCCGCGTCGAACCGAAACCGCTCTATCGATCCGTCCGCGCGGGTAACGCGAAACAGCCGCTCGAGATCGTCGTATTCCCCTGCCGTGGTGTTGCCGTTCGCGTCGATCGTCGCGATGAGGCGATCGTTCTCGTCAAACACGGATCGCGTGATGACGTCCGGACCGCGGTTCCCCGCGCCGAGCCCGGTATCTGTCGTCTCACGCGTTTCCCGGATCCGCCGGTTGAACACGTCATAGACAAACCGGATCTTGTGACCTAGCGGATCGATGATCGAGACTACGTTCCCGCGACTGTCGTAAGTGAATGTCGTCCGATTGCCGAGACCGTCGGTCGTCGCGACTCGACGGTCGAGATCGTCGTACTCATGGAGCGTGGAGAAGACGTCCTCGCGTAGCACGGCAGCGGTCGTGGGGTCGCGCACCTGCTCGTGGCGGTCTACGCGGACGACATTCGAGTTCGCGTCGTACGACGTCTGTATGTAGTTGCCATCGTTGTCACGTTCGAGGATGCGCCGTCCGACCTGGTCGTACTCGTACGTGATCTCTTGCTCGCCGGCGTTCAATGCGCGAAAGACTCGTCTGGCCCGGTCGTAGAAAAACTGACTCGTCACCGGTGTCGCCGTGCCTTGCGCGCGGGCAATTTCGAACTCTGCATCAGGGGCGCGTTCGATATCGACCGTGTCGATCGGTGATCTGAAGAGCCACTTGGTTTCGCGAATGCGGTTGCAGCGCTCGTCATAGTCGAAGTCCTGCCGCTGGAGCAGCGCGAAAGTTCCGTCCGGCCGTCGCTCGAAGAAGCGGGTGACGGTGACGTTGCCCAATTTGTCGTATGCGCTTTGAAGCACGTTCCTCAGCGCGTCGGTGGTGGCCATCGTCCTTCCGAAGGAATCGAGCCTGTTGCGGGTGACGTTGGCGCGACCATCGGCAGCACCGACCGCACGTCCGTCGGCGTCGTAAAGCAGACGCGTCGTCGACGCGAGGGGAGTATCCGCTCCACGTGTGATCGTGGTCGGCAGGGAGCGCTCATCGAATCCAAACCGGATGCGGTTCCCGCGCGGAAGGATCGTTTCCACACGACGATCACCTTCGTCATAGCAATGGCGGGTTACGTGATGGCTGCCGACGTCGGCTCCGCCGCGGCTCTCGCGGATCAGGTTGTTCTGCGAGTCGTACCGGTATGTTGTCACTTCATCGCCCTCGGGCGATGGCACGCCGCCGTCGCCGAGGTTGTCCCGCTCGCGACGGGCAATCAGCCCGTTCTCTTCGTAGAACGAGCGAATGCGAAATGCGGGGCCGGGAGAGATGCTCTCGACGGTCTGATTCAACTCATTGATCACGAACGTCGTGCGTGCTCCCCGGGGATTTGTGACGCTACGTACGACGCCGACGTCATTCACTTCGAAAGCCGTCGTCAAGGCGAGGCCACCGGGATCGAGGACCGACTCATGCAGATATCCTTCCGTGACGGCGGCCGGCCCGCCGCCGAAATAGCGACGCTCGCTGATCACTCCTTCGGCATTCCGCCATCGTTCGAGCCGCCCCCGCGCGTCGTACTGCAAATATTCATCGCTCGCGTTCACAACGCCACTTGCACCGCCCGGCAGCGCCGAAGGGAACGTGCAATCAGGATAACGGACGGCGAGCAGCAAACGGCGAGGCGCCGTCGAATACTCGTATCGAGTCAGATGCCGATCGTAGTCGGGTGACTCGGGAAATCGAGGGTCTGCCCTCGCCGTGAAGCGGGGATCCGATGTGCTGAGGAGCTGTTGATAGTCGGACTCGTAAGTTTGTTTGACCACGATGTCCCGCGCATCGGTGGTTTCAAGCACATCGGGGAAGAAGTCGCCCCAAACACCGCGAGCCAGGTTCATCGCGGCGAGATCATACGGCCGCCCGCGTCGGACCGTCGCCAGCAGGTTTCCGAACGCGAGGCGCTCCGATGCGGTCAGGTCGTTGTAGATGGTCGGATCGCCTTCGGCGAGATCCTTGACACGCAGATAGTGGTCCCTTCCGTAGTACCATTGAGCGAGGCAACCTTCGGCCGAAAGCGTGCCGATCAAAGCGCCGTCCTGGTTGTACCGATGGCGCGATCGGTTCAGTCGATCCATCCCTGGACCGCCTACGTACTCCTCGCGCAGCAAAAGATTGCCGGACGCGTTGAATACGAAATGGACCATCTGCCCGTTTCTCAAGGTCTGGTTCACCTGGAAAGCGGGTCGCTCCGCCGGGTTGTAGTCGAACTCAAATTCGCTGACGACCCTCTCGTACTCGAAGAGGGACTCACCGCTGCCCTGGCGCTGCCGAATCACCCGGTTGAAGGCCAGTAACCCCGGGTTCACTCCGTACTCGTTCTCCACATAGAGCTGGCCCTTGGGGTCGATGGCTCTCAGCAGGTTGTGCTGCAGTGGTGGTGACACTGAATCCGAGCTGTATTCGTATTGCGTCGTGAGTCCTGATGGATAACGATCTGTTGGCGGTGAAGTAACTGCGACGAGATCTCCTAAATCGTCATATGCAAAGCGCCACCGTCGGCCGGTGTGATCCCGGAGAACCGCGATGTGATTGTCGGGCCCGTATTCGAATTCGACGAAACGCCGCGGATAATTCACCTCAACTCGCTGCAGCCGATCGTCGACATAGCCGAACGAGAGATAGTTTGCGAAGCGGTCTTCGATACGCTGGATCCGATGAAGCGTCGGGTCCGCTGATTCGACATAGACGTAGCGAATTCCGCCCGGCGAGCGCCAAACGAAAGAACCGCCACTCTCTTCGATGATTTCGTGGCGGCCGTCCGGCGGCATCCAGTAATTGAAGCCAGTCTCGCCGAATCGGGGATGGCGCGTGTAGACATCCTCGCGCAACTCGCCGCTCGATCGGATCAGACTTTCTCCAAAGCGGCGGAGGTAAAGGTTGTAAGAGTGATCCCAATTAGCACCAAGGGGGCCGAAGTAAACAGCCTGGTTGCGGTAGCTGCGGCGAAACGCGAACTCGATACCAGCGCCGTCGAGTGCGAGGTCGACGACATCCTGCGTGAACTGCCCGCTGAAGAGGTCTATCGGGTCTGCCGCCTGCATCACGTTCAACTGAGCCGGATCGAAGCTGGCGACGGCATGTCCGAAAGCGAGATACGCGATATGCGTGTCGATCGCGTTGACGAGTTCCGGACGGGCGGAGCCGCCAAGATCCAGCGATCCCAGGATTGTTTCGCGGATGACGGGTCGTCCTCCCTCGAAGAGGAAATCCGAAAAACCATACATCCCCGCCTGCGCAAGTGCTTTGACGTACTCGCTCAAGCGGTCGCGAGTTGCTTGAGAGATTCCGTTGGGCAGTGATTGGAGGTCGTTCCGATAACTTGCAATCACCTCCTCGGCGAGGCGCTCCGGTTGAGCGGCCGTATCCGTCGCAATTTCGTGGGGATCAGCCATTAGGGATTCATCTCGAAACGAAAAGTAACAACATCATCTTGTTGTTACAGAAGTCAGTCGCTTAGTTTCATTTTCCTATGTAGCGCGTCAACAGACAACTCTGCTGAAACGGATAATACGACTGGGTAGCGATAGTAAAGTAAGCTAGGCACCTCTGAAGCGGATTTAGAAGAGTCTGATGGATTTTGAAGTATGATGTGGGAACGAAGGGAAACAAACACGCACCAGGACCACGTGATCGCGCACGTCATCGGCGCGAGCGTGCTGCGCTACTTCGTCTGGGACGAAACAGCCTACCTGCTGCTGGATATCGGCTTCATTTGGAACATCTACCTTGACGCCGAGATGGGCCTGCTACCCGAAACGGTGGCCCTCGCTGAGTTGGACCTTGATGAAGGTCTCAGGCGCTGGGAACGCGTGGCGGAACCGTCACCTATTCAATCTGTAGATCTATTCCAATCGGAAGACGGCAGGCGTCTCGTCGTGAACTGCGAAGCGACGATCCTGACGCTTGAAACCTCGTTCACTACGCGCGACATACACGTAAGCTAACAGAACAACGCCGCGTTCCAACTTCCGCTGGACTCGCGGCGTTATTCCGTTGCTGGCCAAAAACAATTAGCCACTCACAATAATCTGGTTGTCGACTATCTTCACTCCCTTGATCTGTTTCACCATTCTCTCGACGTCCGCCTTCACAGCTTCGGTCTTGACCGTGCCGACAAGCATCACTTTTTGATTAATAACGCTTGCAGTGATACCCAGCGACGAGAATGCCGGATCTTCCGTCAAGCGTTTGTCGATCGCGAGCTGAATATTCGAATCGAGGTTGATGCTTTCCGTAGCAGCGGAAGTCGTCGAGCCGCCGGCCGGTGGCGTAACAATGATCGGTTGAGTCGCAGGCGCAGGCGCCGGTTGCTGAATGATAACCGGAGGCTGTTGCGCCGGTGCAGGTTGCTGAATCACAGTCGGTTGCTGCGCGGGCGTCAGAGCCGTTTCATCGGTCGTCGGCTGACTATTCATCCAGAAAAGCACCAGCATCGTGATCAGCGCGATAGCCACAACCGCGAGCACGCCGACCATGCCTGCCGAGATACCGCTGTTGTCGCGGACCGACTGCGAATGGACCACCTCGCGCCTTTCATTCGGTGTCTCCACCACTACGCGGCGTCGTGTTGCTTCTTCTTCATCGTATGCCATCAGTTGCCTCCGTTGTTATACGTTTGCCGAAACCAGGGTTCCGGTAAGAACCAATAAACTCAAAACTAATATGAAGACGAGGAGCCTCTTCATAACCGAACCTCCATGACCGGTGCTCGATTCATCTTTTCTCCACGAAGGGTGCGGCAAACGTCATTCCGCACAGCCAAACCGTGCAAATACGAGGGTTCACAACTGGAACACTGATTAGTCGTTTTGTTATCGTACGTTTTTCGAAACAACGTAAACGATCAATGTACGGATCATTACAATGACAACTGCCATCATTCATCATCCGATTTTCAAAGAACACGACACCGGACCCGGTCATCCTGAAATGCCTTCGCGCTATACGGTGATCATGGAAGCGTTGCGAGGCGACGCGGAACTTTGGTCCAAACTGCGCGAGATCGAGGCGACCGAAGCTCCCCGGGGCGACATTCAAGCGGCACATTCGCCGCAGCTTTACAAACTGATCGAACGTGTCGTCAGCGAAGGCACCGGCTATCTCGACGCCGACACCGTCGTCTCGATGCGTTCGCTCGACGCGGCGAAACGCGGAGCAGGCGCGCCGTGCCAGGCCGTCGATCTGATCATGAGCGGCGAGGTAAAGAATGCTTTCGTGCCTGTGCGTCCGCCAGGACACCATGCGACGGAAGAACGGGCGATGGGGTTTTGCCTTTTCAACAACGTCGCCGTCGCCGCGCGTTACGCGCAACGGAAATATTCGGAGATCGAGAAGGTCGCGATCATCGATTGGGACGTCCATCACGGAAACGGTACACAGGGAATCTTCTACGACGATCCGACCGTCTATTTTTTTTCGTCGCATCAGTATCCGTGGTATCCGGGAACGGGAACGCGAGCTGAAAAGGGGACTGGTCGCGGCCTCGGTTATACGCTGAATCTACCGTTGCGCGCAGCGACGCCGGCCGCGGATCAGAAGCGCGGTTTTGAAGCGGCGTTGGATGAGATGTCCACGAATTTTACTCCTGACCTGATCATCATCTCAGCGGGATTCGATTCGCATCTTCAGGATCCGCTGGGGCAGTTGCGGCTCCAGGATGACGACTTCGTCGCTATGACAAGAGCGGTGAAGCAATGGGCTAACAGCAGTTGTCGGGGACGGGTGATTTCGTGTCTCGAAGGTGGGTATAACCTCGCAACGCTCGGCGGCACGGTGCGCGCACACGTCCGTGAATTGAGCGCCGAGTGTTAACGTCGCAACCCGGATTCATCAGCTTTTTCCTTTGCGTCTTTGCGCCTTAGCGGGAAATGTTTTTTAAAGTGAGAATGATCTCCCGCAAAGGCGCAAAGAGTAGTAGCGTTTGACACTCTTAAACCACCTTCCTATGATCTCTTCACATGCCTGCCGCACAGTCTTTAGTCAGTAACGACCGGCCTGAACGTGTTTTCCTGATCGACTCGATGTCGCACATCTTTCGGGCCTTCTTTGCGCCGATGCAGAATCGTGCGGCGCCGCTCGCTACGTCGCAGGGCCAGGTGACGCAGGCCGTTTACATCTTTACGAACATGCTGCTCAAGCTGCTGCGCGAAGAGAAACCGGAATACATCGCCGCCGTTTTTGAATCGCGCGAAAAGACGTTTCGGCACGAGATGTTTCCTGGCTACAAAGCGAACCGTCTCGCGATGCCTGACGACCTTGCTTCCCAGATGTCGTACATTTTTCGGCTTTGCGAAGTGCTGAACATTCCCGTGATCAATGTGCCGGGTTACGAGGCTGACGACGTGATCGGGGCGCTCGCAAGCCAGATCGCTGCGAAACAACTTCAGACGGTCGTCGTGTCGAACGATAAAGACATGTGCCAGCTGGTGCGCGATCCATGGATCGTCTGCATGCGTCAGAATTCTCAGGTCGTGAAACGAAAGGAACCCGTGCCGCCGGTCGAGTGGTGCGACGAAGCCTGGGTGGAAAAGAAGTTTGGCGTCACGGCCGATAAGCTCGTCGATCTTCTCGGACTGATGGGCGATTCTATAGACGACATACCCGGTGCGCCTGGGATCGGTTCAAAAGGCGCCGTGCAGATCATTCAGCAGTTCGGATCGATTGAAGCCGCACTGGAGAGTTGGGAGTCGGTCAAACACAAGACGTATCGCGAGTCGTTGCGCGACAACGCGGAACTGATCAGAAAGTCGCGCGAACTGGCGCGCATCCGCACCGATATAGATGTCGAACTGAAACTTGACGAGATCAAGACGCGGCCACCGGATCGCTCGGCGGCGTACGAGTTGTTCCGTGAGCTCGAGTTTTCAAACCTCACTCGCGAGTATGCCGACGCGGCAGTGGAGCGGCCCCCAGCCGCCACAACGGAGCGCAACTACCGCGTCGTGCAAACGAAATCAGATCTCGACAACCTGGTGCGCACTCTTTTCGACGCTGAGAGCGTCGGCATCGCCGTCGCCGATTCAACCCCGGCCGGCACGGGGGAGCAGGAGTGCTTTGCCGAGCTGCAAACGACGCGCGGTATTGCGTTTTCTACGAACGCCGGAATATCGGCTTATGTAGATCTGGAAAAATTTCAGGGCGGAGTCGCCTCGGCGATTGGACCATTGCGCGAAGTGCTTGCGAACGGGTTGGTAGAGAAGACCGTTCACGATATGAAACGAGCGGTCGGTCTGCTCGCCCACTTCAACATCACGCTCGAAGGCGTCAAGCACGACACTTATCTCGCCGCCTACCTGCTCGACCCGACGCGCAGCAAGTATGAATTAAGCGACCTTGCCAAAGACGCGCTGAACGTCGAAAACGGACACAAACCTCCGGCAAATTGGTCCGAATCTGCGTGGGCGACCGCGGCCGCCGCTGATTTAACTGCGCAGACAGCTAGCGTGCTTTACGCTCGCATTCTCGATAAAAAACTCGAGACGATCTATTCCGAAGTCGAACTGCCCCTCGCGCCACTGCTTTATCGCATGGAACGTGCGGGACTGAAAGTCGACAAGAAAGTGCTTGCCGATCTGTCGAGTTTCATCGGACAGGAGCTGCACAAACTCACCATCAGGATCTATGAACTGGCAGGACGTGAGTTCAATATCGGTTCGCCAAAGCAAGTAGGCGAAGTACTTTCCGATCTGAACATCGACATCGGGAGAAAGACTTCGACCGGCCGTATTTCCACGAGCAAAGCGGTGTTGGAGGAGTTGGCCCAACAGTTTGAGCTGCCGCGTTTGATCATCGAATATCGCGAGCTCGACAAGTTAAAGAGCGTCTACACGGACGCGTTGCCGCATCAGATAGCTACCGACGGACGGATTCATTGTCAGTTGAACCAGACAGTGGCCGCGACCGGACGTTTATCGTCAAGCGATCCGAATCTGCAGAACATTCCGATTCGAAGTGAGATGGGCCGCCGGATTCGGCGCGCTTTTGTTGCCGAGAAGGGAAACAAGATCATTTCCGCGGATTATTCGCAGCTCGAATTGCGTCTGCTCGCGCACATCACGCAGGATCCCGTGATGCTGGAAGCGTTTCAAAAAGGCGAAGACATTCACGCGCGTACGGCGCGGCTCGTCTTTGGCGCGAAGACTGATGCCGAGCTGAAGGAAGCGCGGCGCTTTGCGAAGATCGTCAATTTCGCGATTGCCTATGCGATCGAACCGTGGGGACTCTCGCAACGGGTCGGCATTTCGCGGCAGGAAGCGAAGAAGGTAATCGAGGATTACTACAACACTTACAAAGGCGTGAGGCGTTACATGGAAGAGGTGCCGTTGCGTGCCCGCGAGCACGGTTATGTGCGCTCCATTTATGGACGTATTCGCCCCTTGCCCGGAATCGCAGACCGTAACGCGAACATTCGTAAAGCAGCCGAACGCGAAGCGATCAACATGCCAATTCAGGGAACCGCCAGCGACATCGTGAAGATCGCGATGTTGCACGTCGATGAGGAGTTCAAACGTAACGGTCTCGAGGCGCGCCTGCTGATGCAGGTACACGACGAGTTGCTGGTGGAAGTGCCGAACACGGAAGTCGATAAAGTAACGGAGATACTGAAGCGCGAGATGGAAACGGCTGTAGAGCTTGATGTTCCTCTGGTGGCTGATGTCGGTGTGGGCGAGAATTGGATGGACGCCAAACCGTGAAGAATTGCGAATTTCGAAATTCGAAATCCGAAATTGCTTAGATGCAACCCGCAGATAAACATCCTGAAGTCGTTTACCGCAAGACGCCTACTCCTGAAGACAGGAGACGCGTCAGGTCTGCCCTCTCGCGGTGGCAAGGGTATGCTCCGGCGCTTGGGCCCCTGATCGTTGGGTTTCTGTTATTGCTCGGATTGATTTCCGCTCTTGGCTTTTTAAGCGCCAACAAGATGTATGAAGTCGGCATGTTTGCCCGCGCAGCCGCCGACGAGAGTTCAGCCCGTCTCGGTTACTTATTTGACTTGCGATTAAGGCTGACGAAGCTGGATAGCGAGGCTCGTCTTCGAGGACGCACAGAATCTGGTCCGGAGCAACAGAGACGCGACTTGTTACCGCCATTTGAGTTCAAGCTTAATCTAGCTCGTCAAGAGGTCGCGGCCGCGATGGAAGTCCTCGATAAACCTCCACTTTCAGAAGAAGAGTCATGGCAGAAGTTCCGCGGGGAGCTTCAGTTGTATGTTGAGTCCACGAAGGACGTTAAGGCCTACAGTTTGCACGGCTTCAAAACGTTTCGTGACGTTGAGGCAAGCCTCAACGACTTGTTTGAAACAGAGCGGAAGAAACAGGAAGAGCGGTTCGGTGAGATTCAAACGCGGCGGAATCAGGCGCGACGGTCGATAATTGATTGGGTCGTGCTTGCGCTCTTTGTAGGCGCGCTGGTAGCGGTGGGGACGATCTGGCAGGTACAGCGACAGTTCCGCGAGATGCAGCACAGCATGTTTGAAACGCGGCGCGAACGTACGTTCACCACTCAACTACTCGAAGGAATGGTGAGCGCGGTCGCCGCGATCGACGAAGAGGATCGCATTCGCAGCGCGAATGCAGCGTTCTTCCGGATCTTTCCCAAAGCGAGCATCGGTGCGTCTGTGTTGGAACGATTCGCGCCTGACGATGTGATGAGGATTCTCGACACCGTCACGTCCGTCCGTGTGAATAAAGCAACCTATCACGGTCGTCTAGTAGCCCAGGTGGAAGAAAGCGACAAAGCTTTCGACGTCTATTCGGCTCCGCTGGCGATCAACGGCGATCGCGGCCAGATCGTCACTCTCGTCGATGCCACCGAAGCGGCGGAATCTGAGCGCACACTGCGTCGCAGTGAATCGCTGGCCGCAGTCGGCCAGGCCACGACACAAGTGGCGCATGAGATTCGCAATCCGTTGGGCAGCATTCGACTCGGCGTCTCGATGTTGCGTGACAGCGTCAACGATGAAGAGGCGCTAAACACGATCGAGCTGGTCGAACGCGGTATCAAACATCTCAACAAACTCGTCGTCGACGTCACGCAGTTTTCCCGACAGAAGGAGCTCGAACGCTCGTCAGTGGATCTCCACGAGTCACTCGAACGCAGTCTCGATCTCGTCAGTGAACGGATTCAGGAGAAGAACGCGACAGTCGAAAAGGATTTCGCCGACGGTATGATTACGGGGCAATGGGACGCGTACCAGTTGCGCCAGGTATTCGTTAACGTGATCGCAAATGCAGTGGACGCGAGCCAGGAAGGCGCGGTCGTCCGGATCTCAACTGAACTGATCGCACCGTCGTTGGAGGGTAACGGTCAGGCCGCGAAAGTCTATGCGCGCGTGATCATTGCCGATCAAGGGAAGGGAATGGACCAGGTGACGCGTGAGCGAATCTTCGAACCGTTCTTTTCGACGAAGAAACGAGGAACCGGACTGGGGTTGGCGATTGTGAAACAAATCGTCGAGCAACATGGCGGCAGGATCAGCGTCGCCAGCGAAGTCGGAAAAGGTTCGCGCTTCAGTATCGACCTGCCGGTTTAAATCCGTGTAAAAGCCTTCCGCGCAGCTTGAATAGTCGCGTCGATAATCTCATCCGTGTGCGCAAGACTCACGAACGCCGCCTCAAACTGTGATGGGGCGAGGTAAACGCCCGCTTCCAACATCGCGTGAAAGAACCGGCCGTATGTTTCGCGATTGCATTTGTTCGCGCTGCTCCAATCGACCACAGGATCGTTCGTGAAGAAGCTGGTCCACATTGAACCGACGCGATTGGTTATAGTTGTCACTCCTGCGTCGTGCGCGGCGCGCGCGAGACTGTCGCAGAGACGACGAGAGGAACTTTCCAATCGTTCGTAGACTGTTTTGTCGCGCAGTCGACGCAGCGTGACGAGTCCCGCAGTCATAGATAACGGGTTTCCTGACAACGTGCCCGCCTGGTAGACGGGCCCCGCCGGAGCAATGTGGTTCATGATCTCTCCACTGCCGCCGTACGCACCGACCGGAAGTCCGCCACCGATGATCTTTCCCAGCGTCGTGATATCCGGATTGATCCCGTAAAGCTCCTGCGCGCCTCCACGAGCAACACGAAACCCGGTCATCACTTCATCGAAGATCAGCAGCGCGCCGTGTTTCGTTGTTAGCGAACGAACCGCCTCCAGGTATCCCGATCGCGGCGGCACACAACCCATGTTTCCCACGACCGGTTCAATAACCACCGCTGCGATATCAGCGTGTTTCGCGAACGCCTGCTCAAGCGCCTCAGCCTCGTTGAACGGAAGCGTGATCGTATTCTCAGCAAGCACCGACGGTACGCCCGGGCTGTCCGGCAAGCCAAGCGTCGCCACGCCGGATCCCGCTTTCACCAGCAAGCTGTCACCGTGGCCGTGATAACAGCCTTCGAACTTCACGATGCGATCTCGGCCGGTGACACCACGCGCGAGCCGAATCGCTGACATCGTCGCTTCAGTACCGCTGCTGACCATCCGTACCATCTCAATCGATGGAACGGCGTCAATCACTTCCTGCGCGAGTTGGATTTCGAGCTCAGTTGGCGCTCCGAAACTCGTGCCGTTGGCTGCGACTTCCTGCACCGCGCCGATGACCTCTTCATCAGCATGGCCCAGGATCATCGGACCCCACGAGCCGACGTAGTCGATGTAGCTGTTGCCGTCAACGTCGGTGATTTTTGCGCCTTTCGCCGACTTGACAAACACTGGAGTGCCGCCCACGCCGCGAAACGCCCGCACCGGCGAATTGACGCCGCCGGGAATCAAGTCGATCGCAGTCGCGAATAGTTGTTCTGATTTCGTTTGCATGTGTGTTGGCTGATTATAGTCTACTCACTGCTTCCTTCGGTTCGACCGTGATCGAGCGAAAGCGCGATAGCCGCACAAGACCGGGCGCGGCGCCTTTTGGCTTCGAAAGAAATTTTCGCTCCGTGTAATGGATCACGACCTTGGCGTCCTCACTCGCCTGGCTGAAGCGGCCTGCGAGTTGAGCTGCCTCGATGATCGTGCGATGCGGGATCTCTTTCCGTGTCGGATTGCGCACGACTACGTGCGACCCGGGATAGTCGCCGGCGTGCATCCACAGGTCGTTTGGGTGCGCTAGACGAAACGTAAGCGTGTCGTTGTCCCGGGAGGTGCGTCCGACGAGGATCTCGTAGCCGTCGGTTGAAAGATAGCGACGCACGCCCGGGATGCTCTTCGTGGCGGAAGCAGGCTTGCCCTTGGGAGTTTTTGGGGAAGGTGGCGTCGGGGACTTGTCGAAACTTTCGAGTGCAGCGATGTCTCGTCGCTCGACGATACTCTCGAGTTCCTGATTGCGCTTTTCGAGTTGCTCGATTTCTCGATCTACGCCGCTTAGTCTGACCGCGATCTCTTCGCGCGCTCTTTTCGCTTTCGTATATAGGCGAAAACGGCGTGCAGCCTCGTCCTGAAGCGAGGTGTTCTCGTCGATCTCAAACTCGATCTGAGGAGTGCCGTCAGAGTAGTAGTCGGTCACAACCGCCTTATTGCCATTGCGCGTAGCCGTGGCGACATTCGCGAGTAACAGGTCGCCGGCTTTTTTGTGTTCGTCCGGATCGCCGTGGCCGGCTAGATCTCTGCGGAGATGTTCTTTCAACTTCCGTTGCCGCTGCAGCGAAGTTCGCAGTCGCGAACGCAGCGCGCCCGCGCGCGAGTCAAAAGCTTTTTCCGCATCAACTTCACTGTAAAAAGCATCGGCGTACGCGGATGGTGACCCATCTGGTATTTGCACAATGTCGCCGCGGTCGACGCGTGGCTCCGGTGGCGAATAGATCTCGCCAGGGAGCTGCGCACCTGGACCACGCAACACGGCGAGAATCTGGTCCGTTTCATCCAGCAGGTAGAGATTTGCCTTGCGGCCGGTCAAATGAACAATCAACTTCCGAAGCTGCACCTCTGCCGCCACGTCCTCACATCGGAACGCAAATCGCACTATCCGGTCACGCGGATCTTTTTCAACGCTGACAAGCGCGCCGCTATTCGTCCTGGCGCGCAGCAACTGCCCAAAATGTGCGAGTTGAATTGATGCTTTCTGTAAGTCGCGGGCGCGTCTCTCAATGAGGTACACGCGGGGACTCGACGGCTCAACGCTGACGAAAAGAAACCTCCCGCGCAGTCCGAAATCGAACGCAAACGAAAGCGGCGTGAGTTGATAAATTTTTCCGAGGAATCGTCCGCTTAGACTGTCGCGCAGCTCTTCGACGACACGACGGATCAGTTCGTCATGCATAGTTGTCCACGGAGATTATCAGAAAATCCGTGGCTCAAACACGAACGACTGCTGTGCGAGTAATGCGATCGTGAGCCGTATAGCCTTCGCGGCTAAAAAGAGCAGAAAGTACTCCGAGCACGGTGGCTAGCGAGATCAAATAGATGAACGAGCGCCCGATCGACTGGCCGCCAGTAGGAATCAGCTTCGTCTTGGTGTCGATCACTTTCAGCGACAACAGACGCATGGCCCAGGTTCGGCCTGTCAGCGCCGTCATCAATGTGAGATAGACAAAGGCCATGACAACAAAGCTGCCCGCAATCACCGCGATGACGCGCGTGTCCTGCAAATTGTTTCCCGTCCATTGCGCCGCAAAAGCAATCGGCGAAGCGAGCATCGCGCAAAATACGAGGTCAAAGACCGCGGAGATCAGACGCCGAAACGCCCCTGCTGACTGCGTCGGACTGTCGTCTACGCGGAGATTTCGCGAGATGTGGTCGAGATAGTTGAGCGCGGGATCGTTTGGATCGTCTCGAATCAAACGTTTCGGAGAGCGAGGCACAGGCACGGGCGCGGGTTCACTTGGTGGCACGACAACCAGGTGAGTCTTTTCCACAGCGGGCGCTGGCTCTTCAACTTCGATTTCCGGCTCGAACGTGAGTTGCGTCGTCGGATGACCAACTGTTTCGTTCATTTCGTTTTCTTCTCGTGCGGGGGCGTATGCTATGGCCGTCGCGAGGGTGGATCGCGGCTGGCAAGTTTCGGTGGGAGCCGTCTGATGCGCGCGCTCGATACGCTTGAGAGCGGCCGCGACCAAAGGATTAACGGCCGGCATTTCTGTCGGTGGTAGTAACTCCAGTTGCGGCGAATTGATAGCTGCTTCCACCCGGCGTCGTTCGGCTTCCGCGGCCTCACGGGCGGCTTCCCGGGCTCGCCTTTCCTGGACTTCCCGGACCCGCTCGCTCAATTCTTTTCGCCATTCGGGAACGGAACTGCGCGTGACGCCTGGAAAATTAATCAGCGTCGATTTTTTGTCCTGGGATTGAGTTGGAGTATCGCTGGTTGGTTCCATTTTCGCGTCGCCAGGCGAATCGACCTCTCGCGATCGCGACGCATCCTATCAGGAATAACTTTAAGTGGTCAATGAGAAAATAAAGCAGGGATTGAGGTTGTGGTTTCGTCGATCGTTGAGGTTTCAGTGTCGCGGATCAGAGGGGCGTACGTCCGGCGAACCCGGCATCGACGTCGTGCCACCACTCAAGCTCGTCGCCTTCGCCCATTTGCCAGCACAGCAGGACGACCCGACCGTCGCGAAGTGATGGAAAATCGATCAGTCCGCGCTCGAAGTCTTTCAACTGCACACCGAGGGCGTCCAGTTCACTCATCTGCGACGTCATCTCAGTCAAAATAATGGCGTACGCGACACCGTCGTCGATTCCGCCACCGCCCTGTTCGGCTGCTTCGGCAGCTTTTCTGGCGTCGTCGCGATACTTGCTGAGTCCTCGATGGGCCCGCTGAATCCGGGCGAGAATCACTTTTACGCTGGGAAGCAACGCATTTGCTTCCTGGAGTGTGAATAGCTTCATCTGTTGAAGCGCCTTGGACAGCCGTCAGTGATCGTCGGTAACCCTGATGAATTCCGTCGCTGCTTCAAATTCAGCCGCATCCTCTTCTATGTCCGTTTCGAGCACTACCCGCATGGCCGCCTCGAAACTCTCCGCTTGTTTGGGGAGGCATTGATCCTCCAGGTATGGCGCCGGCAGCGGCTCGTGCAGTTCGCGCTCATCATACCGCGTTCCGTGCGAGATTTCCTTCCGCACTTTGTCTGCGATGTCGCCGAGGTCGATGAAATAGTCGGCGACGTCGATCAGCTTGGGCGCCGTGTTCGAACGAAAGCCGGCGATCTCGACGCGGCATCCCTTGTACGCGACGGCGTTAACTGCGTAGACAAAATCTTCGTCACCGGAAACGAGGACCGCAGTGTCGTAGCGGCCTGCGAGTGAGAGCATGTCGACCGCGATTTCGACGTCGAGATTCGCTTTTCTCGTGCCGTCGTAAAAAGTTTTCAACTCTTTCTGAATGACGCGAAAACCGTTGCGGCGCATCCACAACAGGAAACCCTGTTGTCGTTCCGCTCCGACGTCGACACCTGTGTAAAAAAAAGCCCTCAGAAGCCGGCCATCACCTAACAACACTCGCAATAACTTGTTGTAATCGATGTCGATGTTATGAAACCGTGCTGCATGGAAAAGGTTATTTCCGTCAATAAAAACCGCTACTCTTCCCCGATGTCCGAGCTGCCATGAAATGTTGGTAGTGGGATCATAACTGTTCATAACTAAACTCACCCTCTTGTCTAACCTTAGAATGCTTATTTGCTGTTCGTTGGTCAAGTTAACGGTCCAATGACGCGCGATCATGTGGCCGCAATTACCTGACTCGTTACAGCATCGAAATAGATCTTTTTAATGGGGCCATTTGTGACACTAATTTCCCAGGCTAAATGTAGTTCCAGGCCGCGGGATTGACCTGGCGATTGATTTGGATGGGGAAGGGCGTAAACAACTAACTGCCCGGGGTCTAAAACAGCATTGTCGGGCAGCGTTATTGTTTGCTGCCCGGTCGTATTTGAAACGGTAATCGGTTGTGCTTTAACTCTGGCGACGGCTTCTTCTCTGGTGACGCCCGGGCTGATCTGGTTAAGTGCTGACTGAATACGCTCCGCATTCGGCAGGCAGTTGCTCGACAGCGCGATGAGCTTGCCGTCGTTGCGAAAGCGAATCATCAGGTTGCCATAACCACCACGCAGCGGATAACGAAACGGTCGTTGTTCGTAGCGCGCGAGTTTGGTCCCTCCGGCTTCGTCGGTCCGTTCGACGAGCGACAATTCCTGCGGGGCGGCGCCGATGAGTCGTTGCCATTCGGCTATGAATCGTCGCAACGACTCGCGTACTTGTTCTTCAGTTGGTTGCGCGTCGCCAACCTTTGGGAGTTGGATTGTTGCCGCTAAGTCGGTAGGCAAACTTTGCAACGTTGCAGTGAAGGGATCCAGGTTCGCTTCGGTCCGTTGTTGTAAGCCGTAGTGTTGCGAGATCTGGTACCAGGCAAGTGATGCTTCTTCAAGACGCGCGGCGGGGTCCGCAAGGCCGATGGGATAGAGTCGAACGTCAGCTCGTGGACCGCCGGTATCGGGCGGTCGCAAAGCAGCACACGCTCCGCCCAGCAACGCGAACGCGATGATCACAGTTGAAGTCACATACTTCTTTCGGGAGATCCTTTGCGCCTTTGCGCCTTTGCGGGAGATAGGATGTGACCCAATGCGGGTGCTAGCGTGAAAATGTAGCCCCCGCAAAGGCGCAAAGGCGCAAAGGAAGTTTTGCATGTGACGACTCACAGAAGTTGCGACAGAACTCAAAAACATTATCTGGCCTCACAATTTCCCCGTCGTCGTATAATTCAAAAACTTGGAGGACGTGTTGCCTAAAGATAACGAAAACATTCGTCTACCGTTTACTGGTCCAATTGAACCTTCTGAGCCGCAGGGGTTTACGCCCGACCAGATGATTCGTTGCGATGAGTGTTTGCGAGCCAACCCTCCAACGCGTGTTGCATGTTTGTACTGTAGCGCTCCGTTGCCGATGACGGAGGAGTCGGCGCGACTTCGCAAGCCGGTATTGAAACCGCCGGAGAAACATCAGACCGCTTACAACAACATACTGTTGCCAAGTGAGCGAGAGGTGCCTGACGAAGACCTTGCGCAGGGTGCCGATCTCTTGAAACTCAGCGCCGAAAATCTAAAGCGGATCATGGCTGCAAAGATTCCTTTACCCGTGGCGTGCACCGCTTCTCGTGAAGAAGCCGAGCTGGTTTTCAAAAGGTTGCGCGATGTAGGTTTGCAGACGATCGTTTTGAGTGATGACGAGTTGGGCGCGTCTGAAACGTCAGTCAAGCGTATCAAGTCGATGACTGTTGACGATGAGTACGGGACACTTCAACAGGCCGGAACGAGAGAACAGATCGAGGTTCGCTGGCGTGAAATCGTTTTGATCGTGACGGGACGGTTATTTACGAAACGCGTCGAGATTCAGGAACGAAAGGCGCGCCGCTCCGAGAACGAGATTGTTCAGTCGAGCGAGTTCTCGAATGATGAAGCGGTTATCGACTTTTACACGTCAACGCACCCGCAAACGTGGCGCATCAACGCGAACGGTTTCGACTTCTCGTGTCTCGGTAATCAGAAGACACTGATCGCAAACGAGAACATCTCGCGGCTGCGACAGTTCATCGCTTCGAATGCGCCCCAAGCGAAGGTTGACGACTGCTACAAAAGACTACGGCAGACGCTCGACCTCGTTTGGGCTTCGCAACAAGAAACGCAATCGAGTGGCTGGCGCCGCGAGCGGCCAGGAAAGTTGAGCGTCGGACTCTCTACGGTCAACAGTAACGAAATCCAATTCACACGCTACTCGCGGTTGCAGCGGTATTTTCATCTCAATGCCTGAATCATCGAATCTGATCTATGGCGTGAATGCAGTTGTCGAAGCGTTGCGCGCCGGCACGCGACAGATCGAGTCGGTCACGATCCTCGAAAGTGCGAGACCGGATCGTCTGAAGTCGTTGATTGAACTCGCGCGTCAAAAAGGCGTGCCGGTCCATCGTGTTCCGCGACTCGATCTTGATCGGACGTTGGGCGAAGTGAGACACCAGGGAGTGGTCGCCCGCATCGCGGCCGCGCGTTATGCCGACGCAGACGATCTGCTAGACACGCTCGAAACGAAGATCGGTACTTCAGATCCGCCCTTGGTCCTGGGATTGGATGCGATCGAAGACCCGCGCAACATGGGTTCCATCCTGCGGACGTCTGAATGCGCGGGAGTTCACGCTGTCTTCATCGCCGAACGACGCGCGGTTGGTTTGACGGGCGCTGTTGCCAAGGTCGCCGCTGGAGCTTTGGAGTATGTTCCCGTTGCGCGCGTCACGAATCTCGTTCGTTTGATAGAGCAGTTGAAAGCACGTAACATTTGGGTCGTTGGTGCAGCCGGCGATGCCAGCCAGTCGTACACGGATTGGGACTGGACGCTGCCCGCGGCGATCTTTCTCGGCAGCGAGGGACACGGTTTGCATCGTTTGGTTCGCGAACATTGCGACACGCTGGTTCGCATTCCGGTCAGCGGCAAGTTGGATTCATTGAACGTTTCCGTGGCCGCGGGCGTTTTGCTTTATGAGGCGCGACGCCAGCGGACGTTAGCAACAGGCAAACGCAAGCAAAGTTGAGGCGAGAAGAAGAATGTTTTGTCCTAAATGCGCAACACCGAATACAGACGGCGCCAGTTTTTGTCGCTCATGTGGCGCCAATATCAGTCTTGTGCCGCAAGCCCTGACGGGACAACTCGCACGTCCGAGCGAACAGACAGATCTCACGGACGAGAGCGTGTGTGCCGTGCCGGGCAAGTCCCGCCGCCCACCGACGTTGGATAGTGCATTTAGAAGTGTGTTCATGGGCATTGCCTTTCTATTAATCTCCATTGCCCTCTCTCGGTCCATTGGCGCAGGCTGGTGGTTTTGGATGCTGATCCCCGCATTCTCACTGATGGGCACAGGCATCGCCCAATACATTCGCATTCGAGAACGGCAGAATCGACCAATCCCAATGCCCGCGTTACAGCCTCCGACCGTGCGCGCGACAGACCAGCTTATGTCCCCGCCAGCGAGTGTCACTGAGGGAACCACCCGCCACCTCAGTTCGAAGCCTTCCGAACACAGATGACCCGGATCTGTGTCTCCGTTTGTGAAAAGACTATAGATGCGCTCGAGAGTGCAGCCATTCGCGCCAGCGAGTCGGCTGACATCGTCGAGTTGCGTATCGATTGTCTTACACGACTGGAAGACCTAAAGCCGGTATTGAACCGTATCTCGTGTCCAGTCATTCTTACGTTTCGTCCTGATGAACAAGGCGGACATCGCGTGTTGGACCACCAGGCGCGGAAGCTGTTCTGGAACTCCGCACCGCAGACGGAATGGTGGGACGTGGAATCGGACCTCGCACTTGAAACCGATTGGTCCCGCATAATCATTTCGCATCATCATTTCTCCCGCGTTCCGGAAGACATTACGCAGATCTATGAACAACTTGCCGCGACGCCGGCTCACGTTTTGAAAATCGCAGTGCAGGCGAATGACGTCGTTGATTGCATTCCTGTTTTTCAATTGCTCGATCGTGCGAGAAGTGAAGGTCGAGACATGATCGCGATCGCGATGGGCAACGCAGGGCTGGCGACTCGCATTCTCGGTCCGTCACGCGGTGCGTTCCTGACTTACGCGGCGTTGGAAGAAGAAAACGCGACGGCACCCGGACAGATCACCGCTCAAAAACTTCGCTCCGTTTACAACGTCGAGCAGATCGACCGCGAAACGATGATCTGTGGCCTGGCTGGACAGCCAGTGATGCACTCCGTCTCGCCGCACATGCATAACGCCGCCTTCCGCACCGCTGGAATTAACGGCGTTTACCTCCCGCTCGAAGTGCACGACGTGAAAACGTTCGTCGAGCGCATGGTCCATCCGCGTACGAGAGAGTTCGATTGGAACTTGCGCGGGTTAAGCGTTACTGCTCCTCACAAGTCGTCCGTAATGGAGTTCCTCGACTGGATCGATCCAACCGCGCAAGAGATCGGAGCGGTCAATACGATCGTCGTCGACGACGACAAGCTGCTCGGATTCAACACCGACGCCGCTGGATTCATCGAGCCGTTGCTCAAAGTGATTGACTCGCTGAGTGGTCTGCGTGTGGCGGTGATTGGCGCAGGCGGCGCGGCGCGTGCGGCAGTGTGGGCGCTGTTGAGACAGCAAGCGACTGTAACGCTCTTTGCACGCGATGTTGCCAAGGCTCGCTCGCTTAAACAGGTGTTCGACGTTTCGTACGAACCACTCTCGTCTGCTTCGTTCGCCGACTACGACCTCGTGATCAATGCCACGCCTCTCGGATCAGGCGAGTTGATCGAGCAAGTTCCGGTCACCGCAGAACAACTCCACGGCGCTAGCGTCGCTTACGATCTTGTGTACAACCCCATCGAGACTCGCTTTCTGCAAGAAGCTAGCAAGGCAGGTTGCAGGCCCGTTCACGGACTCGAAATGTTGATTGCTCAAGCTAAAAATCAGTTCGAATTGTGGACCGGACAAACACCTTCGATGAACGTAATGTCGGACGCGGCGGTCGCTGCGTTGGACCATTGATTTTTAGTGTTCCTTCCAAGCCGCCCCGTCACAAAAGCTCACCTCTCCATCACAAACCTAACTTCCGCTCGCTAACGTAGACGTACATTCACGCCCACGTTGCTTCCGTTGCTCCAAAGGCCCTGTTTGATTTTTGGCACAAGCAACTGAGGTGCAATCGTGAAGAGAACGATCCTTATTCTCGTCGTCCTGTTAGCCGTCCCGATCGCGTTCGCAGGATCTCCACCGCCCAATCTCCGGATCACGCCTCGTATCAGGATGGCGATCGTTTCCAAAGATGACCGCAAGCTAAACGACCTGGATAAAGCTTATCTCGACGTGTTCACAATCCTGCGTGACGACAATGCTTGCAGTCGATTGTATGGCGGGCCGGCGGCGATCGAGGCGCTGAATGAGTTGATGCGCGTTGTTCGTTCGGCGTATCTCGACCGGCATATTGCCGTCCGCATGAGCGGACCTACCACGTCGTACCGGAATGCCAATACCGGATTCTCGTTTCGCATGTTCGAGAAAGCAGAGATTAATAAGGAGGGATCGTTCTATCGCGGCAACGCCGCGTCGCAGCAGCGAGTACCGCCGATTGCCAATTTTCAACCGAACACCCGGCAAACTCGCGTCACCTTGTTATTGCATGAGCTGGGACATCTCGTTCGCGGCGCTGACAAACAGTGGCTGCTCTCGGATGACGGGCATGATCTCGAACTCAGCGCTAAAAATACGAAATATGTCGTTGACGTTTGCCGCGATGAGATCGATTCCGTTACGCGAATGACCGTCGCCCAACAACTCGAAGAACCTCTCACGACTGTGGCTCAACTCGCAACGTTACCGTGAGGCGCTTTGACCGGTCATGCTTTGACTCGCTTGCCAGGTTCGGCTGCGCCGCTTGAGTTGGCTTCGGGGCGAGGCTTTGCCTTGCCGTCGCCTCGAAGGCCGTTTGGTGGGGAAGCTAGTCCCGTTGGTCACAAAACATGGCGCGCCGGTGTTAATGAGACGGTATACGCTCGGGATTGCACCAGTACCTCCCGTGCCCACGTTAGAGCATCAAGAAGACAGTGAAGCTGTATGACGTCGACGCCTGTCAGTTTGGACTACACTCCTTCCGCCTCGTGTGACAAGACGGTTTCTGACGATCATCCCCGCCGGCTAACTTTCATGAACCGACTGGCGCGCCTCGGAATTATCTGGGGAATGTGGACGATCGTCGCGCTCTTCTTTAGTACGCAGGTTTTCATGATGTACTATTCAGAGCGCCAGCCGATTCCATATAAAAGGGCCTTCATCGTTCAGTTTTCAGCCTGCTATTTGTGGGCGCTTGTTACTCCGCTCGTCCTCTGGCTCGCTCGCCGCTTTTGCATCGATCGCAACCGGTGGATCCGGAAAATGGCCTTGCACTTTGTCTTCAGTCTCGTGCTGGTGACAGTGCTGATCTCGCTCCATTTCGTCGTCTACATGATTCTGGCTGGACAAGCGGGTGCCATTACGCCGCTGCGATTGGCGGGATACCTATATCCCAACCTCGATCGTTGGCTGCTTGTTTACTGGTTGATCCTGCTGATGAGTCACGCGTTCAATTACTACAACAGTTACCGCAAAGGCGAACTCAAAGCGTCGCAACTCCGCACGCAGCTTGTGCAATCACAGCTCGAAGCTTTGAAGATGCAGGTGCAACCGCACTTCCTTTTCAACACGCTACATTCGATCTCCGCATTGTTGAGCAAAGACACGGAAGGCGCCCGCAAGATGATCACACGCCTGGGCGACTTTCTGCGCCTGACACTCGAAAACTCCGGATCGATGGAAGTTACACTGCGCCAGGAAATTGAATTCTTAAATGGTTATTTGGAGATTGAACGAATCCGATTCCAGGATCGTCTCACAACCGACATCCAGATCGATCCAACTGTGCTAGAAGCGCGCGTTCCAAACCTGATCCTCCAACCGATTGTCGAGAACGCGATGAAACATGCAGTCGTGAATAGCCGTTTTGGACACGTCGAGATCACCGCCGCACCGCGAAACGGTGCAGTGCATATCGAAGTGAAAGATAACGGTCCCGGTTTGCCGGTTGATCGCACACTCGAAGTGCGACGCGGGAAGGGTTTGGGTCTCGCGAACACTCAAGCGCGACTCGTTGGTCTATACGGAACTGCCGCACGTTTTGAAATGACAAATCGTCCTTCGGGAGGTTTGGTTGTTTCGATCGAGATCCCTCGCTAACAAAGTGTTCATGAAGTTGCACGCCACTCCATTTTCTCGTTCATTTCACGCGACCTGTTAACAGAAACATAACTGAGACGTTGATCGTAACAACGAGTGAATCTCGTTGGCGCTCATTTGCGCCATAACCGATTCAACTGCGGTGTTTATTTGTTACGTGTGAAACTCACCTTCACGCGTATACGTGTTTAATTCGAAAGGTTCTTTTGGGGGCCCAGGATGACGGACGCAACTCGTATTCGAGCGTTGGTCGTGGACGACGAACCACTCGCACGCGCCATGATTCGCGAGATGCTCGAGGGCGATTCGGAAGTTGAGATTGTAGGGGAGTGCGTAAACGGACTTGAGGCGGTCGAAGCAATCAAGTCGTCTGCGCCGGACATCGTTTTTCTCGACATTCAAATGCCCGAGATCGGTGGCTTCGAAGTACTCGAATCACTCGATCCGAATGCACACCCATATGTGATCTTTGTGACGGCGTACGATCAATATGCCGTGCGAGCGTTTGAGGTCCATGCGCTCGACTATCTACTCAAGCCATTTGATCGCGAACGTTTCGAAGGTGCGTGGCAACGCGCGAAAGCGCAAATCAAACTTAACCGCACCAGCCGTCGCGATCAGGACATCATCGCGTTGCTCGAAGAGCTCAAGGCCGGACCGCGCTATCTCGAACGACTCGTGATCAAAAACGGTGGTCGCGTATTCTTCCTGCACGTTCAGGACGTTTACTGCATCGAGGCGGAAGGGAATTACGTCCGCGTCTACGACAATCAGAAAGGTTACTTGCTACGCGAGACGATCAGCAGTCTGGAAGAGCAACTCGACCCGAAACAGTTCCTGCGAATTCACCGTTCGGCGATTGTGAAGATCGATCGGATAAAGGAGATGCAGCCGTGGTTTCATGGTGAGTATCGCATCATCATGGAGAACGGGAAGCAGCTCGCTTTGAGCCGCAATTACCGCTCAAATTTGCAGGAAGCGGTGGGAAACGGCCTCTAGAATCATGGTTTGTCATCCATCGTGGCCGATCCATCACAGGATTTAGCCGTTCCGTCACATGACTGATCTCTTGTTTTGGTCATCTTTGAGAATATTCAGTCACCCCAGGCGTCGTTACGCTTTGAAGAGGTGAGTCAATGAATACGGAATTAGCAACCGAAACCAATAACGAATCAGTGGACGTCAGATTAAACACATTACGGGAAACCGTGCTGCAACTCCTCGAAGAGGTTGAAACGCTCGCTATCTCCCGACCGGTCGACATCAAGCGCGGCGCGCGTTTCTCCGACGAAGTTCGGCAATTTGAAGTGACCCTTATTCGGACCGCCCTGGGGCGCACGTCCGGCAGCCAAATCCGCGCGGCCAAACTCCTTGGTCTCAAACCCACCACACTGAACGCCAAGATTAAGCGCTACAACATCAACCCGACGTTCCAGCCGCAGGCCTGATCCGCGGAATCTGGGCGTTCACTGCTATACTGAAACGCAGTGAACGCCGCAGTGAACGACCGCTATAGTCGACAGATTCTTTTCAACGGAATTGGCGAAGAAGGTCAGCGCCGCTTGCAGTCGGCGCGCGCCTTAATTGTCGGTTGCGGCGCGCTGGGAACGGCGCAGGCAGAGAGCCTATGCCGCGCGGGCGTGGGACGTTTGCGTCTCGTCGATCGCGACTTCGTCGAGCCTTCAAATCTTCAGCGGCAGACGATGTTCACCGAGAGTGATGCCGAGAACCGTCTGCCGAAGGCGATCGCCGCCGCCAGTCATTTACGCGAGATCAATTCCGAGATCGAAATCGAACCTCACATCGCCGACGTCAATCATTCCAACATTGAACAGTTGATCGCGGATTGCGATGTGGTCCTCGACGGTACTGACAATTTCGCCACCCGCTATCTGATCAACGAAGCCTGCGTGAAGCACAACGTCAGCTGGATCTACGGCGCCGCAGTTGGTTCATACGGCGTGACTATGACGATTCGTCCGCATCAGAGTGCGTGTTTGCATTGTGTGTTTGAAGAGACTCCGCCGGCTGCCAGTGCTCCGACGTGCGACACCGCCGGCGTGATCATGCCAATCATCAACATCGTCGCCGCGGTTCAGGTAAGTGAGGCGTTGAAACTGTTGACGGGGCACGTCGAGGATTTACACGGTTCGTTGATGCAGTTTGACGTGTGGCGCAATGAGTGGAGAAAGATCGCTCCCGGCGCGCCGCGCGCTGATTGTCCCGTTTGCCGATTGGGAACTTACGAAGCGCTCGCACCGGCGTCGCATGAGGCAGCGGCGGTGCTGTGCGGCCGCGACGCAATTCAGATCTCGCCCTCGCAACCCACTTGCGTAAATTTTGCATCACTTGCTGAACGACTTCGCCGCGCCGGGGAAGTGAAGTTTAATGAGTATCTCCTGCGCTTCCGGACAGGAAACTTCGAGCTCACCGTTTTCAAAGACGCTCGCTCAATTATTCGAGGCACAAACGAGATCGCAACTGCTCGCTCACTCTACGCTAAGTACATAGGAAACTGACCAAACGATGATCAGCAAACAGACCCGTCGTATCGCCGTCATCACAACCCTTCTTGTTTTGCTCGTTTCATTCATCGCAGTGCAGGCCGGACAACCCGCTATTTGGGAAACTAGCGGCCGCGCAGAGTTGTTGAAAGGAGACGCTCGCGGCGTGTCGATCAGCGATACGGGTGTTTTGATGCTGGCGCCGAAACTCAACGAAGTCTTCAACACTCAACAAACATACATCTGGTCCAGCGCGGTTGATAGCCAGGGCAACGTCTACCTGGGCACCGGCCACGACGGAAAAACGTTTCGCGTCACTGCCGCTGGTAGTGGTTCGTTGTTGTACGACGCCGGCGAGCTGGACGTGACGGCACTTGCGATCGGTCGCGATGGAGTCGTGTTTGCCGGCACATCGCCCGACGGCAAGGTCTATCGCATCGCGTCAGATGGAAAAGCAGAAATCTATTTCGATCCGGCTGACAAATACATCTGGTCGCTCGCAGTCATGAACGATGGCTCGCTCGCAGTCGGAACAGGCGACAACGGTAAGCTGTATCGCGTCCGCGCTGCGGGAGCGAGTCCTGATTCGTCTTTGCTTGTCAGCACGAATCAAACACACGTGATCTCGCTCGCAGTAACGTCGCACGACGATCTGATTGCCGGGACAGATTCGGGCGGACTCGTGCTGCGCGTGTCCCCGGAAGGAAAAACTTTCGCACTCTTCGATACGAGCCTTCGCGAGATTCATGCGCTCGCGCCCGCGGCGGATGGTTCGATCTACGCGCTTGCGTTGAGCGATGCCGCGGCCACCGCACGTCCGCCGGGAACTGCTGCTGCGCCAACGCCTCAACCTTCAGAGGGCGCCGGTGGCGTGAGCACATCGGTAACGATTACGGCCATCGATGAATCAGGCGTACCACTTTCGGCGCAAGCGTCAGCAACACGCAGCCGCAGCGACGTTTCGAATGCACGTAGCGCCGTGTTTCGTATACTTCCCGACGGCGCGACAGACGTCGTTTGGAGTTCGCCAAACGTGACTGCGTTTTCGATCGCGCCCGGTTTGCAGCCAGGCAGCGTACTGATCGGAACAGCTGACAAAGGCCGGATCTATTCGGTCACTAACGACGGGCGCGACACGTTGCTCTTGCAGTCTCCAGAAGGACAGATCTCTTCGCTGCTGGTAAGAAACAATCAGATCTTCGCGGCCTCGAGTAACCAGGGAAAACTGTTTCGCTTCGGCAGTGAACTGGTTGGTGAAGGCACATACGAATCGCCGGTGAGAGACGCGAAGCTCACTGCCGCGTGGGGTCGAATCTGGTGGCGTGGCGCTGGTGCAGTCGAGGTACAAACACGCAGCGGAAACGGCGAACGGCCTGATGCGACGTGGAGCGATTGGAGTGCTCCGTACAAGAATCCCGAAGGCAATCAGATCTCGAGTCCGAGAGCGCGGTTCATCCAGTGGCGTGCGACCGTGCGCGGTGTGGGTTCAGGCGGTCAATCGTCGATCGAAGACGTGAGCGTGGCTTACTTGCCGCGCAACGTCGCCCCGGAAGTTTTGTCAATCAGTGTGTTGCCGATCGGCGTTGGATTGCAGCAGATGGTGCAGGTCGCAGTCGATCCGAATGTCGAATCATCAGGTTTGGATCCGGCGTTGTTTGGTCCGGTGGCCCAGGTGCCGCCGCGGCGTTTCTATCAGCGCGGCGCGCGATCGTTTCAGTGGCTGGCCGAAGATCGCAATTCCGACACGTTGGAGTATGCGATTTACTATCGCGCGCTTAACGATCAGACGTTCAGGTTGTTGAAAGACAAGTTGCGCGACAACTTCTACACCATCGATGGCGCGACTCTCGCCGACGGACGTTACGTCATCAAAGTCATTGCTTCCGATGCACCTGACAATCCGCCGGGCCAACGACTCAGCGGCGAGCGGCTAAGCGAACCGGTCGATATCGACAACACACCGCCCGTTGTGAAAGTGGTGGGCCAACCGCAGGTCACGGGCCAATCGGTACGCGTTGTTTTCGCCGTTGATGACGCGACCGGAAAAGTGAAAAAAGCGGACGCCAGCATGGACGGCGCGGCCTGGGCACCAGTGTTTCCCGACGACGGAATTGCAGATAGCGGACACGAAACCTACACAGTGGACTTCGGCGCCCTGGCACCCGGCGAGCACACGATCTCCCTTCGATCTTTCGACAGTAGCGGCAACATCGGCACCCTGAGCGTGACGGTCCGGCGTTAAAAACTCACGGATCCGTAGGGTGCGGGCTTGCACGATAAGGTGCGAGGCAACTCGAAACCGTGCGGATTTTTGGGTCTCCTGCTAAACTTTTCGCGCAAAATGCGCCCGGCCGGCGCGATCATCTTCTGGCACCTCGCTTGCAGCCACCCGGATTGGCGCATCTCTTTCTCCCTCCCATGCGCGGGAACAATGCATGAGGAGGCTCGGTTAAATGAGCAAGAAGTTACGAGAAATAATGGCGGCGTTGGTGATTGCGACACTCGTGTCGACCGGCGCGTTTGCCCAGGGCCGAGGGAGAGGCCAGGACAAACGACCGGACAAGAAACCAGTGAAGGTCATCGACGGTAAGGGTGGCAGCAGACCGCCCGACCCCCCACCGAAGCCGCCCAAGGAGAGGGGTGGCAAGAAGCCGTAACATTTTCCGTTTTCCATTTCTCGTTTGTCATTTGTCATTGGCTCAAGGGAACATCAAATGGAAAATGGGAATTGGAAAATGACAAATGAAAAATGGTCAGGAGGCTAGCAGTTGCGGCCTCCTTTTTTATTGGCAAATGAGCATTGCGGCGAGCAGGGGAATGGTCAATTCATGATGACCCGTGATCGAATATCCCTGGCCGGCGCCCTTTTCGGTAGGACGTCGCACGACGTTTGTCAGCGGACGGTACGATTGAATGAAATCGAAGTTTGCGGTCGTGATGTCCGTCAGTGGATTGCCGAGGTTCCGCACCAGCGTCACGCATTTCAAAAATACTTCCGGCAGCACGACTGCCGATCCAACGTTGAGATAAACTCCGCCGCCGTCCATCTCTTTCACTAACGCCGCCAGCAACCTGAAGTCTGTGTGTGTTGTAGCGCCCAGAGAAGCACCGTCGGCTTTCGGGTGTAAGTGGGCGATATCACCGCCGATGGTCACATGCGCGGTGAACGGAACCTTTCCTTCGTAAGCATTGCAGAGAAGTGAATGATCGCGATGTTTCGGACTGCGCTCGGTCAAGGCGCGGCCGACAGCTTCACCTAAACCAATTTGATCGCGCGCGCCATCGACAGCTGCACTGTTGAGCAGTTGGCCGGTTTCTTCCGCGCCGCCGAATACGCCTTCCGATAGTGTGGCATCAACGTCTTCCGATGTTAAGCCAATCATTGCGATCTCGGCGTCATGGACCAGTACCGACCCGTTTGATGCGAACGCTGAAACAAAACCGCGCTTCATCAGATCGATCAGCAACGGTGCGAGACCCGTTTTGATGACGTGTCCACCGATGCCCCAGATGATTGGCTTGTTCAACTCATGTGCGCGATTGATGCGAACGGTGAGCTGGCGCAGAGACTGGACCGCCAGTACGTCGGGCAAACTCGAAAGGAACGTGCGCAACGATGCGTCGTCGTTTACCGGGCTGCCGAAGTCGCTGAGTTTGACTTTGCTGGTGCGTGACGCGAGCGGATAGGTCTTTACGTCATCAAGATCCAGAGGTCGCAGTTGATCGTCGTAGATGGATGGCAAGGGAAACCCGTGTTATCGCCGGCGTTTTGAAAGAAGCCGAGTATAACACGTCGTTACGGAGTGTCTTTCGCGGTTTCCATTTCGACTGCCGCGCGTCGTGATGCGCGTTTTGCGAACCACGCATAAAGGCGTCTGAATGCGAGAGCCAATCCTGTGAAAGCAAGGAAAGCGCCGCCGAGAGAAACGATCGCCGCGATCGTCTGCCCCGCGATCCCTGCGACCTCGCCCGTGTGTGTGAAACGTAAGATAGAGGAGTTGGCGGCCGCGAGTGTATGCTGAAAATGGTTCCCATTTAGTGACCGCGCCGGTGGTTCGATCGAGCACTAGTTGTCCTCGTTTTTGCGGCTGGCCGCCCGAGCCTCGATCGATGTTAAAAGTGAGAGGGGCGGAGGCTGACGTCGGCAGTTGCAGACTGATGCTGCGCCAATCGCTCACCTGCTGTTCCGCAATAAACCATGCACCATCGAGCTTGATTAATGCGTCTGCGGCAGGCGCACTGTTGTTGCCGGTTGTGGCTGGCTGAGTCGCGCGTGGCACCGGCGGCGTTTCGCCGACGATGCGATAGACAAGATTTCCTGCCCACGTGTACGAGATCACCACGGCGGAGATCACGACGAGGAACAAAGCAGGAGCGCACCAAAATCCGATTGTGTTATGCCAGTTGAAGTCGCGCGCCTTTGCCGGAAGGCCGCGACGAAACCAGATCACACTTCTGACTGCCTTCAGGTTCCAGTTCCTTGGCCACCACAAATAGAAACCGCTTATCACCAGAAACAAGAAACCCAAATTAGACGCGCCGGTGATTGCTCGCGCGACGTTGCGGTTATCACCTTTTGCGCCGAGCCAGCGGTGCCAGTCAGTAACGGTACGGAAGAAACTCCTGACGCCTGGCGAACCCTCGCCGAGGACCTGTGCGGAATAGGGATTGAGGAACAGCGTCGTCTCGCGACCAAACGCGATTTCAGCAGGCGCCGACGAGTCTGATTTCAATGTGATGGCTGTCGGGTTGGTCCCACGTGCTTCACGAGCCTTCGCAACGAGCGTCTCGACCGAAAGATGGCGTGCTTCGTAGAGGTCAAGTCGTGGGCGGGACTTTTTTGCCGTTGCCGTGGCGGATCAGATGTCCGTTGAGTAGTGGTCGTAAGACCTGGCCGGTGTGTGAACGTTTCGAACGCGCAACTTCCTCCGGTGTGCCCTGCGCTACTACGCGTCCGCCGTGCTCGCCACCTTCCGGACCAAGATCGATGATGTAGTCAGCCGACTTGATCACGTCCAGATTGTGTTCGATCACCAGTACGGTATTACCAAGCGAGACGAGTCGTTGCAGTACGTCGAGCAACTTGTGAACGTCCGCAAAGTGCAGTCCGGTGGTTGGTTCGTCGAGGATGTAGATCGTTCGTCCGGTCGCTCGTTTCGAAAGTTCCTTCGCGAGCTTGATTCGCTGGGCTTCACCACCCGAAAGCGTTGTGGCTGATTGGCCGAGCTTGATGTAACCGAGCCCGACGTCGAGCAGCGTCTGAATCTTCTGATTGATCTGCGGAATGTTTTGCAGTAAGGCCGCCGCTTCCTCGACCGTCGTATCTAGCAGGTCGGCGATCGACTTGCCTTTGTATTTGACGGCCATCGTCTCACGGTTGTAACGCGCGCCACGGCACACATCACACAGCACGTACACATCGGGTAGAAAGTTCATCTCAATGCGTTTCATGCCGTCGCCTTCGCAGGCCTCGCATCGTCCGCCTTTGACGTTGAACGAGAAGCGGCCCGGTTTGTAACCGCGTTCCCGCGACTCCGGCAGCATCGCGTAAAGCTCGCGCAACGGCGTGAATAGTCCGGTGTACGTCGCTGGATTTGAGCGCGGTGTGCGGCCGATGGGCGACTGATCGATTTCGATTACCTTATCGATGTGTTCGAGACCTTCGATCGAACGGTATGGACCTGGTTCGGTGTGGGAACCATAAAGATGTTGGGCCAACGCGTAGTACAGAATGTCTTCAACAAGCGTTGATTTACCCGATCCGGAAACACCGGTGACGACTGTCAGCAGTCCTAGTGGAAACGAGACGTCGATCTCTTTCAGGTTGTTCGCATACGCGCCGCGGATGGTCAGATATTTTCCGTTTGGAGCGCGCCGTTCGGGCGGAACTTCAATCTTGCGCGCGCCGCGAATGTAGAGTCCGGTGACCGACTCGGGATTCTCAGAGACCTCTGCCGCTGAGCCAACCGCGACAACCTTTCCGCCGTGAGCGCCTGCACCGGGTCCCAGATCAACTACATAATCAGCACGGCGAATTGTCTCCTCATCGTGTTCGACAACGAGCACCGTGTTGCCGAGATCGCGCAGCGCTGAAAGCGTTTCCAACAGTTTTTGATTGTCACGCGGATGAAGTCCGATCGACGGTTCATCGAGCACGTAAAGAACGCCACGAAGCTGTGATCCGATCTGTGTGGCGAGGCGGATGCGCTGGCCTTCGCCACCGGACAAGGTGGACGAAGAACGATCGAGAGTGAGATAACCAAGCCCAACAGTCCTGAGGAAGCGAAGACGATTCTTGATTTCGCGCAGTATGGGACCAGCGATCTGATCCTCACGAGCATTCAATTCGACTTGCTCAAACGCCGTGACCGCATCGTCGATCGGCAAGGCGGTGTACTCCGCGATTCCTCGTCTACCGACGCGCACCGAGAGGGAATCCGAACGCAGTCGTTGACCTTTGCACTCGCTACAAACTGTTGGCGAAACCAGTTCCTCCAGCGCGGTCCTTACTTTTTCCGACGGCGCCTCATTCAGCCGCTCATGGAGCCACTTGAGCGCGCCCTTCCAATCGTTCTGATAAGAGTAGAGGCCCTGCGTGAAAGTTATCCTCGCGTTCAGCCCATTGAGAAATGCTTCGCGCACATCCTTCGCCAGATCCGCAAATGCCGTTTTGGGATCGGCGTTGAAATGTTTGCAGATTGCGAGGAGCGCGCTACGGAGATACGCCGAACCTTGTTTGTCTTGCGTGCCCATGTAGCCGAGACGCTCGGGCGTTTGGCGCGAGTCGGGAATCAATTTCAGCGAGTCGATCTCCATCACGGTTCCCAGACCATGACATCGTTTGCACGCGCCGTAAGCGGAGTTGAACGAGAAGGAGCGCGGCTCGAGCGGTGGAACGTTGATGCCGCAGTTAACGCACGCCATGCGTTCCGAGTAGAGTTTTTCTTCGCCGTCGACGATCGAAATGAGCACCGCGCCGCTGGTTAACTTCAAAGCGGTCCGGATCGAATCGGTTAATCGTTCACGAATGCCGGGCTTGATCAGCAGTCGATCGACGACGGCTTCGATCGAGTGGTTTCGGCGTTTGTCGAGCCGGATCTCTTCGTCCAGTGACAGAAGTTCGCCGTCGATACGCGCACGCAGGAACCCGTCTTTCGCGAGTTTCTCCAGCTCCTTCTTAAATTCGCCCTTGCGTCCGCGCACGAGTGGCGCCAGCACCATCACGCGTTCGCCCTCCGGCAGTCCGAGAACATTCTGGACGATCTGTTCGACGCTTTGACGCGTAATTGGCGCGCCGCACATGTGGCAATGCGGTACCCCGATCGAGGAAAACAGGAGGCGCATGTAGTCGTAAATCTCAGTTACCGTGCCCACCGTTGAGCGCGGGCTGCGCGAAACTGTCTTCTGTTCGATCGAGATCGCGGGGGAGAGACCGTCGACTGAATCCACATCGGGTTTTTCGAGCTGATCGAGAAACTGGCGAGCATAGGCCGACAAAGATTCGACGTAACGCCGCTGGCCTTCGGCGTAGATTGTGTCGAAAGCGAGTGAGGATTTCCCCGATCCTGACAATCCGGTGATTACGGTAAACCGATCGCGAGGGATGTCCACGTTGATGTTCTTTAGGTTGTGCTGGCGGGCGCCCCTAACACTGATGCGATCAATGGCCATAGCGAAAACCAATCATTCTAGCGGACGGTTTTTCGCGCGGCAAGCAGGCGAGATCAGAAGTTGAACCGGGTGCCGATTTCGAATCGACGTGGCGGTTGTGCCGAAGTGGCCTGGCCGAAGAAGGGCGAAGTTTGCACTCCAGAAAAAGCACCGAGATTGGCGCGGTTCAGAAGGTTGAAGGCCTGGACGTATAACTCGAATCGATACTTTTTCGTCGGGCTGGTCGAAATTGACGGTGGCGCCGCCCCATCGCCGCCGCCCACGCGAACCATACGCACCTGCGGCGCGCCACTCGGTTGCGCGTCGGGTCCGAAATCCAGTCCCCAGCTCAAACGTGATCCGATCTCCCAACGCGACGCACCGCGTGCGCTGTTGCGACCCACTCCCACTGGGCGATCGTTAATAACCGTGTCGCCGTTATTGTCGAATCCGGTCGTGATGTTGTACGGCAACGCCGATGTCGCTTGAAACACACTCGAAATATTGAAACCCATCGGCAAACGCTTGCTCACGAAACCGGAGATCAGGTGGCGCAGATCGTTGGTTGCGGGCCCGCGATCAGCGCGGAAGTTGTAGTTGTCAGTCGGCAAACTAAATGGGCTGTCTGCTTCATTGGTGTTCTTCATCAGCAGGTAGTTGATGCTCCAAAACAATCCTTGCACGAATCGTCCCGGACCGACGTTGACCATCAAACGGTGACCGGACGAGTACGCTGACGACTCGATGTTCGTAATGTTGCCGGCAGTCGGATCGGGCCTGCCGATTCCGGGTGACGGCGCGTTCAAATTGCGGCCGTGCAGCAGATGCACACCACGTTGATACTGATAGTTCGTCCTTAGCGAAAACAGTTTGAACGGCTGCGTCTCCATTCCAAATGAAGCCTGAATGATGTACGGGATCTGCAGATTCGGATCGGTTTGAATGCGGCTCGGCGGGAGAATGGTCTGAGTGCCGTTGCTGAACGGATCGGGGAAACCGGGATTGCCGATCACGAGATCGCGCTGTCGCTGACCATCGACGCGCAACGTTTGTTCGTAGACCTGAGCGGCGAACCAGTCGTAGAAAATCCCGGCGCCACCGCGAAACGTGATCGTGCCATCCTTCTTTGGCGAATAGACGAAACCAAAGCGCGGCGCGACATTGAATTTACCGGGGACGTGATTCTGTAATTCGTGACGCACGCCGTAGCTCAGCGTCAGGTTCTTCTGCACACGAAAATCGTCCTGCACGTACCAGCCGAACTGATAATGCGGATACTCGACGAGCGGATCGCCGATGCGTTGCGTGTACTGCGTCGGCAGGCCAGCCTCGTATGTGGCGAGGTTCGCGAACTGAAAAGTTCCAAAAGCATTGTTGAATTCGTTGCTGCGATAACGTGCGGCGTCGAACTGCCCGCCAAAACGAATTCCGTGTTTCTCGAGCGCGTAGTCGACGTTGTCTGCGATCTCCAGATCGAATTGGTGTCTTCCACCCGTGCGTTGCGCGCTGCCGTCGTTGAAGGAGCCCGGAACCAGAATCGTTCGTCCAAGACTCGATGAACGAGTTTCAGTGTCGAGCCATCGCGCCTGGACACGCAGTTCGTTGAAGTATTTCTTCCCGATGACGCCGGAGTCGGCGAAGCGCGCAATGTACTCAGTCTGGTCTTGCGCGTAGCCACGCGAGGGCAGGTCGAAGTCGCCGACGCCGAGATTGTTCTGCACGCCGGCGTTCCGTTGAAACTGAAAACGTGCGGTGTGTGTTTTCGTCAGTACGTGCTCGACACGCGCGTCGAGGTTCAGGCGACGCGACGGACGGTAAGCAAGATCCGAAAACGTTCCTGTGGGCAGTGTGGCGAAGATCGGTCGTGCGTCGAAGAACAGCGAACCGTCCATGTTGAGAAACAACGACGTGTGGTTTTTCCAGAGTGGACCATCGAGCGACAAACTAAAGCGACGTTGTTGTTCCGGACCGCGAAATGGAGCGAATACTTGCCGGCCGTTCATTGCTTCGTCGCGAAAGCCGAAGTTAAACGAGCCGTGCCATGAATTGACGCCGGGTTTTGTGATGATGTCGACGAGTCCGAAACCGGCGTCGTGATTCTCGGGAGCGTAGGGATTTAGACGAAAGCGGATCTCGCGAATCTGCGACTTCGGCGGAAGTTTGCCGCCCTTGAAACCGTTGACGCGCATCTGCGCTCCGGGACCGGCGAGTTGATTGATCGCGTTTTCGAATTCTTCGGGATCATCGGGCAGTTGAGCGATCTGGTCAGCGGTCATGACGTTGCTGAAGGAAGCAGCGTTCGGATTTGTCGCGCGAACCTGTGCGTCTTCTTCAACATTGACGTCTACCTTAATCGGGTCGATTTCGAGTGAGAGTTCCTTGCGGATCGGTCCGGTTAAATCGACGTCAACATCATGGGCTCGGAATCCCGCGGCTTCGATATGAAGTTGGTAAGGGCCTGAGGATAATTTATTGAAACGCGCTTCGCCTCGCTGATTTGTTTGGGTCGTCGATTGAACCTTTCCATTCTTGATCAACTGCACTTGCGCTTTATTGATCAACGCGCCTGACGGATCTTTTACGACCAATTCCAACGATCCGCTGGTTTGCGCAGCACACGGAAGGCAGATCAATAGCAGGATGACAAGTAGTCGCATCGGAAATTCGCTCCTTCAGTTTTTCTGAAACTTGTCTGCTTTGAACTGCGGGTTGACCTGATACTTCGAGATTTCAAACTCCTCTGAAACCTCGCTCTCGGTAAGAAAAGTGAACTTGTGCGGCAACATCACGCCGTCGACTTTTTTATGATCGGTCATACGAATGAAGAAATCGACTTCTTCAGGGATAGCCGGTCCTTCTTCTCGCATCTTTTTCTCAGCTTCTTCGCGGGCCTTCTTGATGTCGTCTGGATTTCTTTCGCCTCCCTGGCGGGTCATCGTCAACGTTCTTGGTTTTGGACCACGATAACTCAGCAACAGTGGGAGATGGGTTTTCTTATCGAAGAACAGTCGAACCGAGAACCGATCGGGACCAGTAACATCGACTACGTCCGCGGGCAAATCCTCGACGTCCGACTCTCCGACGTATTTAAACTCCACCTGCATCGACGCGGGCGGCATCAGGATCATCGCGAGCAAGTAGCGCGAGAATTCCGCCTGATACATGCGGCGCTGAGCGGCTTCCATTTGTTCGGGAGTAAGTTGTACGCCTCCTGGTCCACCCATGCGGATGATCATTCCGCCGCCACCACTCGATCCGCTCCACGCACGTTCGCCGTTGAGGCCGCGCGTATTAACGATCGACGTGCTCATGCCTCCGGGGTTCATCGAATCTTCGATCAGATACTTGTCCGGAAGTGAAATACTGATTTCGCGATCGCCGGCCATCTGACGATCGCCGAAGTTGCGTCGGTATTGCCCGTTGATATAAAGGCCAGCAATTTTTTGCAGCCGTTCGCCGCCCATCGCCTCGCGGGCTTGTTTGAGAACTTCCTCGGCGCGCGAGTCGTTGGCGAATACAGCCGATGCGGTGATAAGAGACACGATTAGAAGGGGAAATATTTTCTTCATGTCTCGTATTCACATGAGGCGCGTGGAAAGTTCCATTAAAAATGATCCGTGCTACACTTCGAGCACCGTGAACCTTCCCAACACGCTAACTTTGCTGCGCATCTTCATCGTGCCGCTGCTGGTTGTCGTCCTCCTGACGCCGTTTTCTGAGAACTGGTTTGGCGTACCGCGTCACGTGCTGGGTGTCGTAATGTTTTTGGGAGCAGCGTTGACCGATTATTTCGACGGTCGATTGGCGCGCAGTCGCGGGCAGGTGACGCGCCTGGGTCAACTGCTCGATCCGATCGCCGACAAGTTGCTGATCTCAGCGGCGCTGATCTCGCTCGTCGAGAATCAGCTCGCGCCTGCGTGGGCTGTTGTGATCATTATCGGGCGCGAGTTTGCCGTCACTGGATTGAGATCGATCGCGGCGGTTGAGGGAGTTGTGATATCGGCGTCGAAGATGGGCAAGTTCAAAATGCTGGCCCAGGTCGTTACGGTTGCTTTGTTGATTGTGTCGAGTGTGGGCGGGCAGCCGCCGGTGGCAAACTTCGGCAAGCCGTTTCCGACGATCGAGTTCTGGTCCGTGCCGGAGGTGCGAATGGCGTGGCAACACCTCGTCGCTGGTGGACCAACCACCGGCAATGACTGGCAGGTGCTTCTTTATACGGCGGGCAGGGCGATGCTGTGGCTGGTGGTTGTTTCAGCGTGCACTTCGATGTACAGCTACTTCAGTTCGTTCTACCGCGAATTCACGCGGATCGACGCAAAGCGAGACAACCTGCGTGAATCCGCGGCAAAACTCCCTTACTGAATTTCAACCCAATCGCCAGTGTGAACTTCATTCGTGACGCGGGTGATAATCGCAGTCGCCGTGCGTGACTGCACGTCGATAATCACCATCTCGCCGACGATTTTCCGAGGCATGGCCGGGCGGTCTTTCTTCACTTCACGCGACGTAATCGGACGATAGCGATAGCGTCCATTTGCATCGACGAACGCCGTTTCGTCTTTCGCGCGCGAGGCCTGGTTTCCAATGCCACCACCGCGGTAACGATCGCTCTGAAAACCGGTCGCTCGATTACGCGCCATTTCTTCGTTGTCGATGCGAGTTAGGTTGCCGGTTCCGAGCGGACGGTAGATCGTCAAGTAATCGCCGCGTTTCACGTTGTCTTCGCCACCGAGATCGATATAGACGATGTCGTTTTTTGTAAGTAATTCGCGGTTGTCCTTCGCCATCATCAGCCGTCCGACCTGTTTGTTGCTGGGATCGGCGAACCGGTCGAGATTGCCTTCGGCACGATGGAGTGGAGATTCGCGGACCGGAATGTCCACGAGGAGGTCACCCAGTAGCGCTGCGTGGCAGGTAAACGTGATCTTCGCGGCCGATGTCTCTTCACGCACCTTGAACACCTGCAACTGGCCGACTTCCTGAACGTAAGTCCCTAAAAATCCGACTTTCTTGCGATGGACGCCCTTCACGTCGCCGCGGGGACGGATAATCTGGAAGCTCTGGCCTTCTTTAATGCCCTGGCGCGATCCCGCGTTGATATAGACGATATCGCCGTCGGCGTAGGTCCGTTGTTCCTGTTCTTCCTCGGCGCCGACGATTTCGGGAGTCTGTCCAAACCGTTGATAACGGATATACCCGGCGCAAAAAAGGCTGGATTCACCGGCCACGCGGGCGGGTTGAGCCGAGGTCGGCAGGATCATGCGGGGTGTGGGGGCGGGTGTTTGTGCGTTCGCGACAAGCGGCAGCGCGAGCAGGCAAGCGAACGAGAACAGCAGCAGTTTCATCTCTAGTCTCCTTTAGGTTCTGAGTCACGGATTGGGGCAGGTGACGTGAGTGAGGCGGGTATGAGTGTAACATGATTAACACGAAAATAGGTCACTTATCCGCAAGTGTAGCCGCTACTTGCGTTTTTGAAACCTGCTTGGTAGTATCCGCATTTTGTCGGAATGTCGCTATAACTACTCTATAGCGGGCCGGCGTAGCTCAGTTGGTAGAGCATCTGATTTGTAATCAGAGGGTCGGGGGTTCAAGTCCCTTCGCCGGCTCCACGGCAGACTAAAAAGGATGCAGGGGTGGTCGAGTGGTTAATGGCACCGGGCTGTAAACCCGGCGGGCTCACGCCCTACGTAGGTTCGAATCCTACCCCCTGCACCAGCGTGAGAATTGCGAATTTCGAATTGCGGATTTTGAATTTAAAAAGGACTGAAAGCTTCAAATTTGCAATTCCGCATTTCGCAATTCGAAATTTTAAGGGCGGGTGTAGCTCAGTTGGTAGAGCATCAGCCTTCCAAGCTGAGGGTCGCGAGTTCGAATCTCGTCGCCCGCTCCAGTTTCCTTGACGCTTGAGAATTCGCGCCCGCGTAGCTCAGGGGTAGAGCGCCTCCTTGGTAAG
>DASRPN010000165.1:0-13173 GCA_035646355.1 Pyrinomonadaceae bacterium
TAAACGCGGGCTTCACATTCGCGACGCGCGGCCAGTCGTCATGAATTATCAGGTGCAACGGCACATTTCTCTTCGCCGCCAAATCCGCCGCGGCGAGCCAACCAAAACCGTGCGCCACCGTCAACACACTCTCGCACTCAAATCCGTTCAGTAACGACGAGATCTGCGGACCGCGCCGCGTTGCGGCGCGAGAAAACCACGCAACGGCCTGCCGGTGAAAACGCGTGTTGAGCCAGCGTTGCTTTGCGAGCGGCCGCGAAAGATAGTTGACGTGAGGAAGACGCCGCGACGACATCGACGGCATGGCAGTTTCGATAACACTCAAGCGATCCGGAGGATAGTTCACGAGCAATCGGTGCAGGAGCGCCGATCCGTGGTACGAAGCTTCAACCGGCACATCACCAATGTAAAGTAAGCGCGGTAACATATGCGCGTCTATTCGCGAAACATTTGCAGCCAGCCGGCGAGGTCATCCGGCTCGAGCCGCGCGCTGTTGGTTCTGATCAGTTTGTCCAACCCTTTGAAGTCGTGCTGTGGCGTGGAGTTAAAAACGAGTCCGGTCTGCGGGTTGTAGCCTTTGAACGTGAATCGATGTTTGAAGCCCGCAGCGGCATTTTGATAATCAAACACCTCGTAGTCGTGAACAACAATCCAGGTTCGCTCTGTTCCCGCATCGAACACCGCTCGAATCGTCGCAGCCCGTTCGATCGCGTCTTTCGAATCATCAATAAGCACTAGATCGAAAGACTCCAAGTCAAACCGCCCAACTGCGTCGGAGATCGCGCCGCTCACAACGTTCACGACGCAACGCGCGTCACGACCGACGGCGCCGCGCAGCTGCTCCGCCCACGCCCTATCATTCTCGACGGACTGAAGCTCTCTTAGATCCGGAAACGCCGCGCGATTAAGAAACGTCTTCGTGCTGTAGTTCCCACAACCAAACTCCAGCACACGCTCAACTCGCCGCAACGCGGCGAGCCCAATCAACACCGGCACATGCGTCGCATAGTCGTTTCGCGCCCGGAGAGGCAACGGATTCAGCACGGACTTGAGCTTGTGCCAACGGAGCCGGGTACGCGTTGCTAATTGCTGCACCTTTGCACCTTCAAATCGTTTCGCGACCCGATTTAGGGCAACGCGGCTGGTTCGACTTAATCACGCTTCCTTCTCGTAATACTTCCGCCCGTAATAACTTTGGTAGTAGTAATAGTCGTGTGATTGCAAATTCACGTTGTTCAGCACGACGCCGAGAACTTTTGCGCCAACGTCATTCAACAACTGTTTCGAACGCCGCACGATATGTCGCGAGCTCTTGCCGCCGTGTACCACCAGCAACACGCCATCGACCATGGTCGAGATCAATACGCCATCTGTAAACGAACTGATCGGCGGCGAGTCGACGATCACGTGCGTGTAATGAGCTTGCAGCGCGGTCATCAATCGTCGCATCTGATCCGAACCGAGCAGCTCCGCCGGGTTCGGCGGAATCGGTCCGGAACTCATCACGCTAAGACCACTTGCTTCGTCAGTTTCAACCATGGCGAGCATGTCTGCTTCAGACGCGTCGCTCGAAAGCACCGTGCTCAGGCCATCATTCATGTCAACGTTGAAGATGTGCTGCAACCGCGGACGACGCATGTCAGCATCAATGATCACAACGCTGGCGCCGGTTTGCGCCAGGCTGATGGCGGTATTGACTGCGGTCGTCGTCTTCCCTTCTCCAGGTAGACTCGACGTGATGAGCAACGACTTCGGCGCCCGGCCTGCGGTCGATAACAGCACCGACGTGCGCAAGTGTCGATAAGATTCGGCGAGCGGCGAACGTCCGTCGATATTCATCAACAACTCACCGTGACCGTTTCCGTTGCCATTCCCGTTCTGCTTTTGCAGCGTAGTAATGCCGGACAGCACCGGTCTGCGTCTCTCCGCACCGACCGACGGAATGACAGCCAGCGCCGGCAGATGCAACAAACGCTCAACTTCCTGAGTCGAATGAACGGTGTCGTCGAGATACTCGAGGAACAGCGCGAGGCCGACCCCCATCCCGATCGACAGGAAAAACGCCATGATTATCGTGCGACCACGATTCGGACCAACCGGAGTATCAGGCGCGAGGGCGTAATCAACAATCGAGATGTTGTTCGGTTTGCCTGCGAGCACGACGTCGTTTTCCTTCGCGCCCTGGAGCAATCCGTTGAGCAGCGTGCGGTTTGTTTCAATTTCCTGCTGGATGATGCGGTAGTTGATCGCGGCTTCGTTTTGCGAAAGCGTCTGTGCGCGTTGTTGATCGAAAGACTTGCGTAACGCTTGTTCGCGCTCGATCGCTTGCTGGTAGCGCGTGTGCAGGTTTGTAAGTAGCGTCGTCGACTTGCGGTTCAGCAGATCTTTCAGTTGCCGATCGAGCTCACCGACCTGCTGGTCCACTTCCTTTACTTCGGGCGCTTCTTCAGTCGCATCAACCAGCAGCAGCGCCCGCTTCTGTCGCAAATCGACGAGCTTCGATTCGATCTCATTGGCTTGTTTGGCGTCGGCGTCGGCGAGTGCAGTTGCAGCGCCAGGGGCTTTTGCGGCGTTGTACGCAGCTTCGGCAGTCTTGCGTTCGTTTTCAGCTTCGAGCAGTTGGCGATTTAGTCCGGCAAGACGCTCGACGACAGTGTTCTGATTCGGATCGAGCGAGATGATCTGATTGTTCCGCGCGTAGTTGACGAGCCGCTCCTCTCCGGTGCGAATCTGTTGCTGTAGTTCGGCGATTCGCTTTTGGAGAAATCCTCCCGTGGTGCTGTTTGTTTCCGTCTTTTTTTCGAGATTGGAGAAAACGTAAGTTTCGGCAATTGCGTTCACGACCTTCGACGCGACTTGCGGATCGGTGTGGCTGTACTTGACGTCGATCAACCGCGTCTCCTTGTAGTAACCACGGCTTTCCTTAACCGGCTCGACTTTCAGACCGTTCACGATCATCGCGACGTACGGCGCGAGACGCTTCGCTTCGTTGAGATCTTCGCGAGCCGTCGCCTGCGCGACTGAATTCGTGAGGGGAAGTTGATCCGGTGGCCTCGCACCCCCGTCCTGCGACTCCTTTCGTAGTCCGGCCATGCGCATCAATCTTTGCCACGTGGATTGACGTTGCGCGGGATTGCCTTTGAAGAAGTCGGGATTGTGCTCGAGATCAAGTGTTCGGACGACGCGTCGCAATAGTCCAGGACTCACGAGGATCTGAAGCTGTGTGTTGAAGTAAATTGGATCGTCAGTGGGTCCATATAAAGGACGCGTGTTGTTAACGAGTGCGCCACTGTCTTCGAGGTCAACTTGCACTCGCGCCTGCGCCTCGTAGAAGTCCGGCTTACGCGCGACATAAACGACGGCCAGCATCGTGATCAGGGCAACGATTCCGAGCACGAGCCACAGCCGTTTGCGGATGGCTCGCCAGTAGTCGAGCAGGTGGACTTCGTTTTCGGCGTTTGGGTCGACGCCGTAGTTGTAAGACTGAGGCGGATCTATGGGAGCGTCGAGAGAGTTAACCTCGTTCTCTCTCTTGACGAGTTCGCGGCTTGTTTTCATGTGAATCGTTTGGGCAGGGACTCGTGTGGTGATTGCGAAATTGCGAAAGTGCGGGAATGCGGAATTTATGACCGACCTTGCGCTTAAGCATTTTCAGGAGGTAGTTGTTTGTGACGGCGGATTGCGCGATTCCTTTTGGATGTTTTGCTTGTGCTGGTGAATATCGCGAGCAGTTCTCTGGCTTCCTGGAGGAGCCAGCGCCGCTTCTCAGCATCACCGAACGTAGCGTCCTCTGACAACTCCAGCCAATACAAACTTTCAGACGACTCTTTTTCGACTATACCGATTTTGTGAATAAAGTCGTTCAGAGATTCCGCCCGGTTGGCTTCTCTGTAGTTCGAGCCAACCGACGTTCCGGCCTTTACAAGTTGAACCTCAATAACTTCACCGGCTCTCGTGTGAGGTAGCGTTGAAGCAAAGTCAATAATCTTTAAAGCGAAACGTTTCGTGCGTTTCTCCAACTCGAATCTGTTCATGTGAGGTTCCCTTGTGAGCGACAGGATAAATTTTGACAGGTGAGGATATCGCCCCGCTATCAAATTTCGCAATTCCGCAATTCCGCAATTCCGCAATTCTTCTACGGGACGACTCTCACGGGCAGTTGGCCGACGCCGGGAACGACGCCCTGGACCAGACTGCGTAGGAAGCTCTTTCCGGCTGATGTGGGAACGTCGACGATATCGTTTGGAAGGAGCGCGAGATCGTCCGAGCGTTTCTTTTCGATTGCAGACAGGTCTACGGTGATCTCCTTGCGCGTGGTGGTGCCGGGTTCCTGCCGCAGGACGCGGATCTTGTCTTTCTTCGTGTCCTGCTTGAGACCGCCGGCCATAGCGATGGCACGCGTGAGCGTGACGGGCTCCCGCAACGGAATCGTGAGCGGCATGAAGACGTTTCCAACCACGTAGACCTGATCGGCTTCGGGTACCGTGATGATGTCGCCTGCTTCGAGGTACGGATTGGCGGTAGGATCACCGCGCAGGACGTCGCTCAGTTTGTAAGTCGAAAACACCGATGCCACATCGCCGTTTTCATCCTGTTGTTTGCACGGTGAAGCAGTGGTTGAATGGACGATGTTGATCGTTTGCCCCGCTGTCGTCGAGGGGCCTTTCGCGTAGGTCAGTAGTTCGAGCAAACGCACACGCCGTTGCAGCTTGAACCGGCTCTGATCGTTTACGGCGCCGATAATGGCGACCTGCTTCGAGTGATACTCCTTTATAAATACGTCAACCTGAAGATTGCGGTAGTACTTTGCGTACCTGGTCGCGATCTCTTTCGCCAGCTCGCCTTCCGTAAGACAAGCGGCCTGGATCTCGCTTTCAATTAGCGGCATGCGGATCATGCCATTGCCTTCGACTCTAACTGCTTCGCGTGATATTTGCGGACGATTATGAATCCGGACGTCCAGCACGTCGGAGGGGCCGATGCGATAACGATCGTCCTGTTGGGCCGTGGCGGTCGTCCACAGCAAGGCGATTAGGATGAGTGCTGCGACTTTGCAGAAAGCGTGAGGTTGAGCGGCTTCGCCGCCTGATGTGCGGCGAAGGCTCCGCCTCGCCGAGAACGCTTTGCTGATTTTTGGGCTGTGCCCTTCGTTCGGCCGTCGACCCAACAACTTTAGGGCAGAGCCCGAACCAAGGGCGAAGCCCATTGCCTGGTTGTATGCTAACTGCGGGGCATAGCCCTCGCCGCACATGAGGCGGCGAAGCCGCGACTGTCGAGCAATAACTGTATGCGCAAAGCTGAGTACTGCGATCGCGAGTCTGATCACTCTGTTTACCTCCCGGATATTCCGAGTCGTCGCGAGAGCAGCGCTTCGCGCATGTGGTTGGGGTGCGCCAGGTTCAGGACTGTGTTGCTGAGCAGCACCAGTAGCTCCTGATGCTCGCGTCTGAACAGTCCCGTTAGTGGTTGCTCACCGGTTTTCACCACGACGCCTTCTCTGACCCACTGCCAGAACTGCGCCTGAGTCGTCCAAAACTGTTTGCGATCGCGGCAAACCACGAGCGCCGTTTTCTTTTTGCGTTTTTTCTTCATTTAAATACACCTCGGCCCTTGCATGACTGCGAAGGTCACGCAGGTACCCGTCAGGGAAGCCTCTCTTGCGAGGCAGCAGCTATTTGTCAAAACAAATTGCGAAATTGCGCGATTGCGCAATTTCTAAACCCGCTCACAACTCATTGCTGTATGGGCTCCAGTCGACAAATCGCGCAATTCCGCAATCACGCAATTCCGCAATTCTTCTTTCGACGGGAATGTGACTCAGCAGTGCAAGTGAGTTAGTGGAGTAAAACTTGAATTTAGAAAATCCGGGCAGTTCTTGAAAAAACATCAACGTCTCAGTGAATCACTCACGGCGACTCCGTCGGGAAGATCCGCGCAATCCAAAGGACCGATCCGTAATCAAAAACCTTACTCTGTCAGTGCGTTCAGACTAAATAGATCGCTCGCAGGTGTCAATGTTTTTATTCGATCTGATCAACCATTTCGCACCATAGATGACCAATCGTGATGTGCGCTTCCTGAATTCGCGACGTGCGACTCGATGGCACCGTAACTATCAAGTCGCACATCGATCCGAGTGGATGAGACGAAGCGCCAGTCAAAGCGATTGTGCGACAGCCGAGTTCCCTTGCCCGCTCGACTGCTTTCAAGACATTTTTCGATCGTCCACTCGTGCTGATCGCGATCAGGATGTCGCCCGCTTGAGCGAGTCCTGCGAGCTGGCGAGCGAAAACTTGTTCGTAGCCAAGATCGTTGCTTACCGCTGTTAACGCTGACGTATCAGTGGTCAACGCGATCGCCGGCCACGAGCGGCGCTGTTTTTCGTAACAACCGACGAGTTCGGCCGCGATGTGTTGCGCATCAGCCGCGCTGCCGCCGTTGCCGCAAAGCAAAATCTTCCGGCCGGCGACGAGAGCGTCGCAAATCATCTGCCCCGACTGTTCGATGTCATTAATATTGGAGCGAAGTAGCGATTGCAGGGTTTCCAGGTGTTCCTGGAGTGAATCCGTCAGCAGACTCGCGGCGAGTTTCGATGAATTGCTATCCACGTTGCTTGAGGAAATTAGCACATCGGGCCACTAATTTCATCCTTTGCGTCTTTGCGCCTTGCGCGAAGCCTTCTTCTTCGGCAAATAGGTTCCCGCAAAGGCGCAAAGGCGCAAAGATAAGCCGGTAACTTCACTATTTGCGACTTACTGTTTATTATTCACCGGCATTACTCACTGATGACCAATTCAAATTCAACGCCAATGCTGCGGCAGTACCAGGAACTGAAGCAGCAACACCCCGGCACTCTATTGCTGTTTCGGCTCGGCGACTTTTACGAGCTCTTCTTTGACGACGCGGTTATCGGGTCTCGTGAGTTGCAGATCACTCTCACGGCGCGCCAGAAAGATAGCGGCAATCCGATTCCGATGTGCGGGGTGCCTCATCACTCCGCCGCCAACTACATCGCACGCCTGGTTCGCAAAGGCTATCGCGTAGCGATTTGCGAGCAAACTGAAGAGGCCGGAAAGACGAAGAAGCTCGTGCGGCGTGAAGTCGTGCGCATCGTCACGCCTGGCACGCCGATCGATCCGCAATTACTCGATGCCCGTGAGTGCGTTTATCTCGCGGCGGTTTGCACGGCAGGTGAAACGATTGGCGCGGCGTTTCTGGATATTTCCACAGGCGAGTTTCGCGTGACTCAGGAGACTGGGCGCGACTCGTGGACGCGAATACGCGCGGATCTCGAATCGTACGCGCCGCGCGAGTTGTTGTTTCCCGCGTCGCTGGGAGCGTTAATAAAGACCGGTTTGAGTGGCCGAGTACAAACCGCGCCGCTCCCGTTGCAGGACGGTTCGTCTTCCGTCTCGGGTGAGATTTCCGCTCATGAGTATGGTTTTGACGCGACCTTAACAGCGATCGACGATTGGCAGTGGCAAAGAGACGACTGTTATTCACTTCTCGTCAATCATTTCAAAGTGCGCACGCTGGACGGGTATGGACTGGCTCGCAAAGACGAAGCGGTTCGCGCGGCCGGGGCGTGTTTGCGTTATGCGCAGGAAACACAACGAGCAGCCGCTGCGCACGTTACGGATCTTGTTTACTTCGAGCCGCAGGATCATCTGGTGCTCGATAGCGTTACCGTGAGGAATTTGGAATTGGTTGAATCGCTCGCGGGTGGTAGCGGCCGGTCGCTGCTTCAAGTCATCGACGAAACGGTCACCGGCATGGGCGCGCGACTGCTTCGTTCGTGGTTGCTGCGTCCGTGTGTGAAACGTGGCGAGGTTGAGGCAAGGTTGTCGGCAGTCTATGAGCTGTTTGCTTCGCAGATGCGGCGCGACAAGTTGCGGGCGCGTTTGAAAGAGGTGTCGGACCTTGAGCGTGTGATCGGTCGCATCAGTCTTGGCTCAGCAACGCCGCGCGATCTGGTCGCCATGCTTCGTTCGCTGGATCAGGTGCCTGCAATTCGTGAGGTGTTGATCGGGCTTGAGTCGTCGTTGCTCGAAGTACTCGTCGAGAACACTGACGAATTGCCTGACATTCGCGCGCTGATCGCTCGTTCGATCAATGAAGATCCGCCCGCGAAAGTCGTCGACGGCGGCGTTATCCGTGATGGCTACTCGCCCGAGCTCGACGAGCTTCGTTCCATCAGTCGGAACGCCAAACAGATCATCGCCACGCTCGAAGCCACAGAGCGTGGACGCAGTGGCATTAACAATCTGCGGATTCGTTTCAACGGCGTCTTTGGATACTTCATCGAGGTGTCGAAAGCGAACGCTGCGCGAGTTCCGGTTGGATACGAACGGCGCCAGACACTCGCGAATTCCGAACGCTTCACTACACCCGAGCTGCGTGACTGGGAAAAGAAAGTTCTCGGCGCGGAAGAACGTATCGTCCAACTCGAAACGGAACTGTTCAGCGATGTCTGCCGCCAAATCGCCGCGGAGACGAAACGCATTCAGATGACGGCGCGTGCCCTGGCGGCACTCGATGCGTTGGCATCGTCGGCGGAGACAGCCGCGCGCCGAAGATACGTCAGACCCGAGCTTCACGACGGCGATGTTTTGGAGATCATTCAGGGCCGGCATCCGGTGATCGAAGCGTTTCTCGACGAGCCGTTCGTGCCGAACAGTATCCATCTCAACAACTCAACAGATCGTTTGCTCATCATCACCGGGCCGAACATGGGCGGTAAGAGCACGGTGTTACGTCAGACCGCGATCATCTGCATTCTCGCACAGACGGGATGTTTCGTTCCCGCCGAGCGCGCACGCCTGCCTTTGCTCGATCGAATCTGGACGCGCGTCGGCGCTTCCGACGATCTCACGCGCGGTCGTTCGACGTTCATGGTCGAAATGACAGAGACCGCGGCGATCCTGCACAGTGCAACGCCGCGATCGCTCGTGTTGCTCGACGAGATCGGTCGCGGTACAGCGACGTTCGATGGTTTGTCGATCGCGTGGGCAGTTGCTGAGTACTTGCATGATTCGGCCGATCACGCGGCGAAGACCCTGTTCGCAACTCACTATCACGAACTGACCGAACTGGCAGAACGATTGCCGGGCGCGCAGAACTACCAGATCACTGCGACTGAGCGTGAAGGCGAAGTTGTGTTTCTGCACCGGCTCGAACGCGGACGCGCGTCGAAGTCTTATGGAATCGAAGTCGCGCGATTGGCGGGTCTGCCGCCGGTGGTATTGGCAAACGCACGCGAAGTGCTGGCGCGGTTGGAGCGTTATGAATTAGACGTGTTTGCCGAAGAAGAGATAAGTGACGAACCGGTTGCTGTCAAAGCAGCGACTGTGAACGGTGCTTTAGAAAAGGCAACGACTCGCGCCGGACGTCGCAAAGCGGCCGCCCAGGCTTCCCTCTTTGACCTCGTGAATCAAAAAGTAATCGAAGAGATCCGTGTCGCATCCACCTCGCTGACTCCAGAGGAAGCGCGCGAGCTGTTACTGAAACTCAAATCCCGTCTGATGTAACTACCGTTTCGGTTCACGCCCCCAAAACGCCTGCAATCGCATGAATCGGCGGCGCGAAGAAGTAACCGCCACCGGTCGGTATCACCCATTCATTCTTTAAACGAATACGACGCGGTCCCGCGGCCGTTGGAAAGTCGATGAAGCGTGTGCGTGCGCCACGTTCGTCGCGCTGACCGATGATCGGATCGTGCCCGCCGAAGTTTGGCTGAATCGGTGAGTTGGCCCAGCGCCGCGTCAGCAGTTCGAACTGGTCCTCTATCGTACTCGCGTAACAGAGAAACATCAGTCCCCGTTCCTGCTTGATGAGCTTCGTTGACGGCTTCTTCACGCCGACGATTGGCGGTCCGAACGGAATACCGCGTCGAAGGATCATGCGCAGCATGCTGTCGTGCGGTTTACCGAGATCGGTAGCGATGTCGCGGGGATTTGATTTGCGAATGTGCGCGAAATGCGGGCAGACGGCGCCAAGGATGTCCTGCGCTGCTTGTGGAAACGGATCCCCGCCGTACCCCGGTATCGGACGCAGCATCGACGGGAGTGTGTTGTCGTCGAAGATGAAGTGGTTGTTGGCCCACTCGTCGCCCGCAAGCGCAAAGTTGTCGGCTAGTGGAGTGCGCATGATCGGCGCGCCGCTGGGCCATCGTCCCACCAGCATCGACGCAAACTTTTCCGCGGGCATTCCGACTATCGCGGCCGCACCGATCGCAAACTTCCAAAACGCAGGAACGTCTTGTCGTAACCGACGGCACACCAAATACGAACCCAACGCCGCCCAGGCGGGAAAATTGCTGCCGCCGGGAGCCGGGTTGAAGAGATGTTCGGTGTGTTGTCGCGGTTCTCCGAGCAGAATTTGGCCGGGCCAAATCAACAGTTGTCCAGGCTTCGCAAAATAACGCGCACGCGGATCGGCGTGATCGATGTAACGCGGGGTAATGTAGTCGCCCGGTGCGGCAGAGACTTTGCCGCGGACGCCAGGTTGCGACACACCGTCTTTGAACCCGAAGTGTTCGTGACCACGCAACCGGCCGGGCAGCGTGTCGCCACGCTGTTCGAAGATGAGTCTAAGCGTGGCATCGTCGGCGCGGCGCTTGATCATGTTAACCAGGTTGACGAGATCTCCCGGATCGTCAGCGGCGATGATCACTACGATGTCGGCTTCGTTCTTTGGTCCACCAACGACCCATTTGTTTCGATGTCCGGGATGCGAGTTCCTCGTTGGATCGCCGAGATATGTCGAACGCGCTGCCAGACCCTGGCGAAAACTCTCTTCGCCAAAAGCTGCGGCATCGTCGCGACCCGCCAGGACCTCGATTGCATGTTGCGAAAACGCTATGTTTACCCATGCTGAGCACATCGGTGGCTCGACACCGAGTCGTCGCCGTGCCGAGCGCAATGCGCGCACGAAGGCGATCACCTCTTCCATAGACGTTATTAGTGGCGCTATCCACTTCAGCCATCGCTTGGCGCGATCTACCTTGCGGATTCGGTAGAAAAGAAAGTGCTGGTGATCTTTATTGAATCCGGGAATCGTGTTGCCCTGGATGTTGCCGCGTTGCTTTGGATTGTAAACCGGTTCGGGCGGTGCGTCTGGAAGCTCTTCGGCAGGATCGCCTCCGAGTGCCGGCGTAAAAATTCCCGAGGGCAGCTTCGGTTCGAACTTCTCGAGTACTTCGAGCACGTTGTTGAACTTCGCGTTGAGTGCGGGAGAATCGATCGCGATCTCGAGCGGTTCGAGCATGTCGCTCTTTTTGTTTTTCATCCTCGCCCCCTTCCTCCGGCTGCGCCGACAACTGCGACTGTTACGTGTTCCGCGATTTGTCCGCCCCACTCAATGGGCCGCCCACCAATGCGAATGTCGCCGACCACGAACCCCTCGCCTGGCGGCACCTGGTACTCAACGCGCAGGGCCAGTCCGGGAACACCGCGGACAATGGTCCAATAGTTACCAACGGGGGAGCCGTCGGGTTTGGTCCAACCTGTGTCGTCAAAGCCGGTGATATAGAGACCGATTGGTTCGCGCAGCGTGAGCGAGAGTGGTTTACGAGCGAGGGCGCCGATGTCGAACTCGACCCGTGGATCGACGTTGGTCCTGAGACCCGGCGGGATAGTTTCGTAGTTGTCTCGCGCAGTGCCGGTATGGACGTCTTGCGCCAGGCCTAATGCGAGGGCCAATTTGTTGATGCCTTGAATCAGGTGGACGATACCTCCGGTAGTATTAAAGTTATTGAACTGGTCGTAGATATGGCCGGGACCTGGCTGTTCCAGATCAGCTTCGGTGATGCCCGGGTTGTTGAGCAGTGTTCGATAAAGGTTGACCACGGCTGCACGATCCGCGTTCCACAATCTCTCCCAGTACTCAGGCGATTCGGTAACGAAGGTGACCTTCGAGATCTTGCCGGCCTTATTACGCGCGACGTGCCATTCGCAATATTCGTTCTGCGGGTTGCGAGTCGCGGGATCGCTATCGGCAAAAGTGAAAGCCGCGCGGCGATCGTCCCGTCGATCGACGAGCACTTGTCGAGGGAACGCCATCCAGACAAGCGGTCGTTCGGCAGTGATCGTAAAATCGAATTCGCTCGGGTCGACAAACTCTCCAAGAGCCGTGCCCGTTCCAGCAACCGTGCTTAGGTTTGACTCGATGAAATCGCTCCAGTCGTCGAAGAAAGCGGCGACTGCGGTGTCAATGACCGAGGCCGGTGTATCGAACCGCGTGATGGGCATTGGTACCTCCTCTAACTCGTCGAGGGACGAGGGTGGGATTGAGAAAGACAGGTGCTTGCGAGGCGCGGCAACGATATATCCGTTGTTGGTGGGGTGTCAATGGATTGGGGTCTACCGCTCTTTCTTACTCACGCGCCCAATATAGAAACCGGCCCCAAAAATCATGGTAAGCAGAAAAAACACGGGAATTAGCATGATAAAGCTGTCCCAGATCTGTTGAATGATTGACATCCGACACTCCTCCACCGACGGGTTTTTTCAGTTGTTGTGAAGGAAGGGCTAGTTGACTAGTAATTTAGTTGATTCGCTTCGTCGAGGGCAAGAACATTTATCGAGAAAGCTTCCAACTGCGTAAAGGCGGCGAATACACTCACCATTTTTGCGTGATCTCGCCGTCCTTCCGTGAAGTCACGCTAGATACTACAATCACTTCCACTATGAAGACCCATATTTCCCTTCTCGCCCTAATCGCTACCGGACTACTGACTTCATTCAACGCCCTCGGTCAGCAGACGAACTCGAGTGCGTCAGCGCCTGCATCTGCCGTAAAGACGGTGCAAGTTTCTGTTCCAGTTAAAGAAGCTGAAGTTGGTCAACAGGTTCAAGTTACCGTAGTTGCCACTGATGCGTCAGGAAAAGCAGTGAGCGAGAAGCCGTCTACGTTCTTCGCTGGTCCGTTCGACATCGCCGCCGTCGACGACGATGGGAAGTTGAAACTCTTCGGCACAGGTCAGGTCACGGTTGGGGCGATTGTCGGGGGCGTGCCCGCGTTGACGACTTTCATGGTAAAGCCACCTACCGTCAATGCGATCGACGTGAACGCGATGAAGAAGCCGCTCGTCGTCGGCGATAGTGTGCAGATCAATGCTGTGACGCGTGTCTTGAATGGCGTTCCGCGCACCGGCGTCCCCATCAACTGGACCTC
>DASRPN010000166.1:0-39997 GCA_035646355.1 Pyrinomonadaceae bacterium
AACTTCTGGGGCCAGTCGTTTGTCGCCGATCCGTTTGGACGCATCATCGCAAAGGGCTCCGATACAGATGAAGAGGTCCTCGTGGTTGAATGTGATCTTACAAAGATCGAGGAGACGCGGCAAAACTGGCCGTTCCTGCGCGACCGCCGCATCGACGCTTACGATGGACTGCGCTTCCGCTTTGGGGAATGAACATGAAATACGGCTTGATAGACCTGTTTGGCCTCATAGGCGTCGCAATGATTGTAGTTACTTACCTGTTGCTGCAACTCGACAAGCTTAGAAGCACAGACCTTGCATACTCCGTTCTAAACGCATTGGGCGCGAGCCTGATCGTCGCTTCATTGATCGTCGACTTCAATCTTTCGGCGCTACTGATGGAAGTGTTCTGGGTGCTGATCAGTTTTATCGGCATCGGCCGTCACTTGCGACTCAAGACGATCCGATCCTGACCCATGGCCACTCCGCCGCAAGAAACCCCCGCCACACTCGGTTTTCACATGCCCGCCGAGTGGCGGCAACATGTGGCGACGTGGTTAACGTGGCCCAAGGACCCTGAAACCTGGCCCGATCGCGTTTCGCAAGTAGAGGAGATCTATATCCAGATGATCGCGGCGCTGACGCCGCACGAAACCGTCAACTTGTTGGTTGACGATCCCGCGACGGAGCACGCGGTGCGAGAGCGATGCACCTTTGCGAGCGCCAGCAACCTTCGTTTTCATCACATTCCTACCGTCGATTCGTGGATCCGGGATTATGGTCCAAACTTTCTCGTCGACGGCCGCGATGGCACTGCGTTCAACGACTGGATCTTTAACGCCTGGGGCAACAAGTATGAAACGTTGAAGCACGACAACGGCATACCGCTCTTTTTGGAGCCCCAGCTGAAGATGCGTCGCTTCGAACCGGGAATTGTTTTAGAAGGCGGAGCGATCGATGTGAATGGCGCGGGCTGTGTGTTGACGACCGAGCAGTGCTTGTTGAATCCAAACCGCAATCCCCACCTCAACAAGAATGAGATCGAGGAGTACCTGAAGATCTTTCTTGGCGTCAGCAAGGTGCTGTGGCTCGGCGAAGGAATCGTCGGCGACGATACCGACGGGCATATCGATGACATCGCGCGTTTTGTAGGGCCAAATATGATCGTCTGCGCACTTGAGGAGGATCCTGAGGACGCTAATTACGAATTGCTTCAGGATAATCTCGAGCGGCTCGAGTCAATGACCGACGTTAACGGCGGGCCTTTTGAAATCATCACGTTACCGATGCCTGGGGTTGTCGGTGGGACAAGCACAGACACGCGCAATCTCGATCGGCTACCCGCGAGCTACGCAAATTTCTACATCGCGAACAATGTCGTTCTTGCTCCGGTGTTTGGTCATGCGAACGATCAGCGCGCGGTGGAAACTCTACAAAGCGTGTTCTCAAATCGGCGAGTAGTTCCGATAAATTGCGAACCACTGGTTTGGGGCATGGGCACGATCCACTGCGTCACGCAGCAACAACCTCAACCCTGAGCGACGAGCTTTCGTGCTTCGCTAATCGCGTCGTCGAGGGTTCGCACGCGACCATCCAACTGCATCTCATAAACCGCGCGCGTGATCTCACCCATTCTTGGGCCAGGTTCGACACCCAATTCAAGCAAGTGCCGGCCCAGCAGCAATGGATCCGGCGGGCGTTGCTCGACGTTCAACTCTCTTGCTCGTTCCACGAACCACTCCTGCGCTTCCGAGCCATACCACTTATCACGCGGTACCCAATCTGCATTGCGCCCGAGGGAATCGGCTTTCGCTACGCGGTACAGAAGGTCGGGCTCGCAACGGCGCGCCAATCGCCTGAATGCACCTTCGCCAACCTCCTTGCGCTTTTTGTAAAACTCACCTGGCTTCAGATGTTCGCGCACGAGCGCAATGACCTGTTGACGCACGTCGTAACCGTCGATCGTGTGTACGTTGATGCGATCGAGAAAACGCGCTGCCGGCTCGACGCCCGCTTCTTCGTGTCCTCGCGAGCGCCAGCGACCTTCGAGAAACTGCGTCGTCAGTGGTTTGCCGAAATCATGAGCCAGCGCGGCGAGCATTACCGTGACTTGTCGCGCGTAGGGTAGATCGTCGATTTGTTCACGCGCCCGATCTACTGCCAACAATGTGTGAATGAAGACGTCCCCCTCCGGATGCCACTCCGGATCCTGCGGCACGTCGATCAAAGTCTGGATCTCCGGAAACACCTTCTCCACCGCGCCCAGTTTTCTTAGCCAGTTGAGACCGACGGATGGACGGCGGGATCGCAACAGGAGTTTTTCCAGCTCGCCCCATACGCGTTCGGCCGGAAGATCGCTGAGGTCCATGGTCCGGCACAGCGCGACCGTCTCCGGTTCGATCTGAAATTCGAATCGTGCGGCAAACTGCGCCGCACGCAAAACGCGCAGACTGTCTTCGACAAATGTCTCGGCGGCAACGGCACGCAACACGCGCGCGGCGATGTCCTGCCGGCCGCCAAACGGATCGATCAATTCGCCGTTCAGTGGATCTTGATGTATTGCGTTGATGGTGAAATCGCGCCGGCGTGACGCGTCCTCGACGCCCATCGCCGGATCGCCTTCGATTACAAACGCGCGGTGGCCGCGGCCTGACTTGCGCTCGCGGCGTGGCAACGAAACGTCCAGATCGTGGCCCAACTTGTAAACCGTGAACGCCTCGCCGACCGCGTTCACCGATCCGAAACTATCCAAAATCTCGCGCAGTCGCGGCGGTGCTAACTGGTAGACCTCGAGGTCCCAATCCTTGGGCTCGATTCCCAGCAACTGATCGCGCACGCAGCCCCCGACGAGCAAGGCTCGACCACCCGCTTCGTGAATCACGCGCGCGAGTGCCATCACTTTTTCGGGCAGGTTGACCATACAAAACCAGTTTCCCGCAAAGGCGCAAAGACGCCAAGAGAAATCTTGAACTGTGCTCTTCTTGCGAGTTGACGGTCTTTCTTTGCGCCTTAGCGCCTTTGCGGGAACCTAACTATTACTCTCAAGGTCGTCGACGACAACCTGAACGCCGCGCGTAGAGGGGATGCAGCTAATGACCTGGGCGCGATCGATCTTCGTCAGCTCGCTTCCGGCGGCGTGCCACAGTTTGACCCAGAAGGTTCGCGTCGATCCATGAATCGCAAACGTAGAGCCGTCGATCATGACAGGTACAGGCTCGGCAACTGTTCCCGCGCGCAACGCTTCGAGCAGTTGCGGTATGTAGGGCTTGAACTTTTCAAACTGGACCAGCACCGCGCCGTCATCGATTTCCGCGGGCGGCAACTCGACCGGCTCGTTTGATTCGAGCAACAACCGGGTCTCAGTTTGTTGATTGCGTTTCTTTACTACCGGCATAAAACTTCCGACGCCTCAAACCTGCAAACGCCTTTTCAGATGGTCCACGAGCTCAGACACTCTCACTCGCTCCTGTTCCCAGGTATCGCGATCGCGCACCGTCACCGCTTCATCTTCGAGCGATTGATGGTCCACCGTCACACAGAGCGGCGTTCCTATCTCATCCTGTCGCGCGTAAAGCTTACCGATCCCGCCGGTGTCGTCATAAACAGCGCGTAACGTCGGTTGCAGCGAGCGCTTAATCGCCTTCGCCATTCCAACAATCTCGGGCTTGTTCTTCGCGAGCGGTAGAATTGCTGCCTTGATGGGCGCAAGCTGTGGCGCGAGTTTCAGAATGACGCGTGTCTCCCCTTTATCATTGGTCCGTTCGGAATACGCATCCATCAACACCGCGAGCACAGTGCGATTGACCCCGGCAGCCGGTTCGATAACGTGTGGATAGAAGCGCGTCTTCGTCGGTTCATCGAAGTACGAGAGGTCTTCAGTCGAATCCGGATTGATCCGTTTCCCTTCTTCGTCGAGACGGTTCTTCGAATGAGCGCCAAGATCGAAGTCGGTGCGCCAGGCAATTCCCATCAACTCTTCCCACGGCTTCTCGCGCTCCGGGAAATACCGGTACATCACGTCAACCGTACGCTTCGAATAGTGTGCGCGCTCATCCTCGGGCACTTCATACAACGACAAGTTGTCGCGGACCAGTCCGAGGCTGTGAAACCATTCCATGTACTGCTCGACCCAGTAGTCGACGAGCTTGGAATGTTCCGCATCAGGCGCAACGAAGTACTCCATCTCCATCTGCTCAAACTCGCGCGTGCGCAGGATGAAATTTCCCGGCGTGACTTCGTTACGAAACGACTTCCCAACCTGCGCAATGCCGAATGGCAACTTGCGTCGCATCGAAGTTTGCACATTCAGGAAATTGATAAAAATTCCCTGCGCGGTCTCGGGCCTCAGATAGGCCAGCGCACTCGGATCGTCGTCAGCAACCGCGCCCAACTTCGTCTGCAACATCGTGTTGAAAGCACGTGCATCGGTCCAATCATTTGACTCGCAGGTCGGGCATTCCTTCGCCTGAAACGAACCGTCTTCGTTCTTATCAAACACCTTGTCTTGACGAAAACGTCCTTTACACTTCCGGCAATCGACCAGCCAATCGTTGAAGGTCGCTTCGTGACCTGAATACTTCCAAACAAGCCGGTTGAGAATGATCGACGAATCGATGCCTTCGACATCGTCGCGCTCATAAACGAGCCACCGCCACCACGATTGTTTGATGTTGTTGGAGAGTTCGACGCCTAATGGACCATAGTCCCAGGCGCTGCCGAGGCCGCCATAAACTTCAGATGAAGGGAAGACAAAACCTCGCCGCTTGGCAAGCGAAACGATAGTGTCGATGTTTGGTGCGGGCACGCACCGAATATAGAAGACGGTGAGGGAAAAAGAAAGAGACCCCACAGATGACACGGATGATCCGTGTCACCTGCGTGTTTTCTTGGGAGGATTAACTTCGCCTGCCTGGACCGTCGGCGTCGCGCGCGGTGGAGCCGCGCCAGCGGGAACAACCCAGAGCTCGACGCTATCGGCTTCGCGGAAACCGCCGTTGACGATCACAAGACGAGAAGCGTCAATGCCACGGTCGTCGACGATGTAATCGCGCGCCCGCTTCATTAACACTTCAACCTTCGCAAGCGGGCTTTGGCGTCCGCCGTACGCGATGATGTAGGCGCGCGTCGACGGATCGGTTTGTAGTTCAACCGCGAGATTATCGAGCCGCGCTTTTTGATCGTCGAACGTGCAGTTAACGCACTCGTCAAACTCACGCGACACGAGCGTTATTTTTACCGGGGCCTTCACCACAGCAACGCTCTGTGCGGTCTGGCGGCACGATGGATCGGACGATCCATCCGTCACCACCAACGTTGCGATGACGCGCTGACCACCAAGGCCGGTCGTGTCGACAGTGATCGTCGGCGTGCCTGCTCCGCTTATGACTTTCGCGCCAGTCGGGTTAACCGTCCACGCGTATTTCAAACCTTCAGTTCCGCCGTAGGTTACGTCCGCAGCGAAGGTAATGATCTCGCCTTCGTTTACCGTTTCCGGCGCTGAAACACTCACGGGATACGGACAAGGTGACTTCGGCAACGGCGGCAACGGCCGGTAGTTGACGACGACGCATTTGACGCGACCAGCCGGCACTTCGATCTCGCGTGTCCACAGTTTTCCGTTTGGCAACGTCACCGAAACGTTATGTATGCCGGGATTAAGATCGAACGAACGATACTCGGTCAACGTTTCACCGCGAGCCTGTCCGTCGATCACGAGCAACAGGCCACCCGGGTTAGTAAGAATCTTGATGGTGCCGTACTTCGCCTTCTTCGGCTTCGCCGAAACATCCGCTGCTGAGGCAAACCCGAAGAACATCAGTGCTGCCAAAAGCAACAATGCAAATTTGAAATTGCGAGCGGAGAAGAATCTGGATTTCATGACTACGATTGCTCCTCCTCCGACTTCTGAATTTGACTTGCGAGCTTTGCTCTGTTGTAACGGCGTCGCAGTCCAGCGCCGGCCGCAACTAAACCCGTACCGAAGATCAGCAGTGATGCCGGTTCAGGCGTCGGCGTAGGAGTGGGCGAAGGCTGAGATGGTGGAGTCGGCGTCGGAGTCGGCGTCGGATTGCTCTCGGTCTCCTTATCAGGAATAAACGCGATCGGCACGGCTGCTAAAAACAACAAGGGCCACTTTGGAAAACCACCGCCGGCGATTAGGATCTCGCCACAGTCGCAAATCGTTCCGTCGACTTCACCTTCTTCGGAAATGTCGTCGACACCGAGATTGACACTCGGCGGAACGATTGGGAAACCAGAAAGCAGTGCATCGAGCTTCGGATCGTTGGAACCAATGCCGGCGCCAGGGCCAGTTGTCGGGGCTGTAGTCTTTGTTCCGGAGAGTAAGGGATCCTGTGTGATCAGGGTCAAGTGAAGGTCAGTAGTGCCCTGGACGGTCTTCAGGGTCTGAACCACACGAGTTACCGTGATCGGGTCGGCCTTGGCTGGGCCAACTGTCACCTGAAAGATGCCAAAGAAAACCGCAAGCGTGCAGCAGAAGCGCCGCAGCCCTGCGGTGGGCCGCTTACCGAAGTTGGGGGCGTAGATTCGGTTCATACGATAAAAAGTTGAGACACCAGGCCTGCCTGTCGAAACTGGGACGCTTTCTCTTCCACTACAAGAAGATTGCTAATTGCCTGGAAACTCCAGCGCCTACCAGTTTTAACTAAAGAGGTGAGCAACAGAGTTGGTGGAAGGCGACGTCCTGGGGAAGGTCACGGGCACCTCACGTAAACGCCGCATCGTTTACTTAGGTCACCTGGTTTAGCGGAATTTCGCAGCAAATCGAGGGCCGTTCGTACAACATTGGCAAAACGGCCTAAAGGGTGGGCTTGTGGTCTTGGACCAGCAGATTTTGTCCAGGTCTCAGACCGCAATTCCAGAAGCTGGACGGATTGAAGTGACGCGGTGACGGGGAGACGCGGTGACGCGAGGTCTCCGTGTCCCCGCGTTCCTGCGTCTCCGTGTCCGCTTCTGTCACTCAGTCTCGCTGGAGCTGGCAGCTTCTGCCTTGCGATTCTCGTCGCGCAGCACAGCCTTACGCGAAAGCTTGATCTTGTTGCCTTCTCGGCCGATGCACTTCACCAGAATCTGCTGCCCTTCTTTCAATTCGTCGCGAACGTCTTTGACGCGACGATCGGCGATTTCCGAGATGTGCAATAGACCATCAGTACCGGGAAAGATTTCGACGAACGCTCCGAAGTCGACGATTCTGTTGACGACGCCAAGATAAGTTTGGCCCACCTCGGCTTCGGCAGTCAGACCACGGATACGATTGACCGCCGCATCCGCCGCTTCACCACTCGCAGTCGCGATCGAGATCGTGCCATCGTCGGAGACGTCGATCTTCGCGCCCGTTTCTTCGACGAGCGATCTAATCACCTTGCCGCCTGGTCCAATGACGTCGCGAATCTTGTCGGGATTGATCTTGATTTGGATGATGCGCGGCGCGTGCGGCGAAATGGCTTCGCGTGGAGCCGCGAGTGTCTGTTCCATTGCGCCGAGTATGTAGATACGGCCCTTCTTCGCCTGCTCGAGCGCTTCAGCCATGATTTGCGCGTTGATACCGGCGATCTTGATGTCCATCTGCAACGCGGTGATGCCGTTGCGCGTGCCCGCGACTTTGAAGTCCATGTCGCCGTAGTGATCTTCGGCGCCGGCGATGTCGGTAAGGATCGCATACTTGTTGCCTTCCATGACGAGACCCATCGCCACTCCTGCCACAGGCGCTTTCATCGGCACACCGGCATCCATCATCGAAAGGGTTCCACCACAAACGGACGCCATTGACGAAGAGCCGTTCGATTCTGTGATTTCTGCAACCACGCGGAGGGTGTAAGGGAAGTCAGCGTCGTCGGGTAGGGCCGGTTCCAAGGCACGTCGAGCGAGTGCGCCATGACCGATCTCGCGCCGGCTCGATGATCCAAACCGTCCCACTTCGCCAACCGAATACTGCGGGAAGTTGTAGTGCAGCAGGAAGCGTCGCTTGACTTCGCCTTTCTCGAGATCGTCGATGAACTGCTCGTCTTCTTTAGTACCGAGCGTAGTGGAAACGAGTGCCTGAGTTTCACCGCGAGTGAACAGCGCGGAACCGTGCACGCGTGGCAGCCAGCCTACCTCGCACGTAATCGGACGTATCTCAGAAAACCTGCGACCATCGGGACGCCGGCGTTTGTTCAGAATGTCGTCACGAAAGACGCCTTCCTTCAGTTGATCGAAGACGAGTTTCGCCATTGATCGCTTTTCGGGTTGATCTTCGGGATACGATTCCACCACTTCTTTCTTCAACGAATCGACCGCGGCGTAACTGGCGCGCTTCTCCTGCGTGCTCGTGTCGAGCGCCTGGCGTAACTGATCGACGTACCTCTCGGTGACCTCTCTGACCATCTGCTCGTCGAGCTGAACGGGAAAAACTTCTCGCTTCTGAACTTCGAGCGCTTTGTAAAGCTCTTTTTGCCAGCGACAGAGACGATTGATCTCCTTGTGGGCCAACATCAGCGCTTCGACCATGATCTCTTCCGAGACTTCAGACGCGCCGGCTTCGACCATCACAATCGCCTCTTCAGTTCCCGCGACGATGAGATTCAAACGCGATTCGCGCACTTCATCATAGGTCGGGTTGACGATATAACGTCCCTCGATCAGGCCGATACGGACACCGGCGATTGGGTTCATGAATGGAATGTCCGACAGGTAAAGCGCGCACGATGCGCCGGTGATTGCGATTACGTCTGGATTGTTGTCGGGGTCGGCCGAGATGACGCTGGCGATGACTTGAGTTTCGTTTCGGTAACCTTCTGCGAAGAGTGGGCGACAGGGACGGTCGATAAGGCGGGCGGTCAGAACTTCCTTTTCGTTCGGACGGCCCTCTCTACGAAAGTAGTTGCCGGGAATACGTCCGGCTGCGTAATTGGATTCACGGTACTCAACCGTGAGGGGAAAGAAATCCACACCTTCCCGCGCGGTGGGGGCGCCTACAGCGGCTACGAGCAACATCGTGTCGCCATAACGAATGACGACCGAGCCGTCTGCCTGTTTGGCGAGGCGACCGGTTTCGACGGTCAACTCTTTGTCACCAAGTTTGATTGATTCTTTGAGGTATTTCTTTTCTGGCATGTTCTTCTTCTCCTTAGACATTGGCACCTGAATCCGGGTTCAGGTCGCGGACGTCTCATCCGCCCGCTGTTTTTAGGCAATTCTGCAATAGACTTTCCGGGAGCACGCCAACGTGAAGCGGGCAGGTAAAACTAACATTGATGGCGAATACAAAAGGCGGCACGAGCCTCTTGAACCGTGAAGCTCATGCCGCCTTGTTGGTCTAGGCCAGGGCCGTACACGTCTGCTTGTTTCCAGTCAATCGCCGTCACGTTCGGCACTGCCACAAGCTCTTCGATAGACGCGGGCTTTACTAACAGAGACTCGAAGATCTCTCGCTTAAGTACGGTGAAAATATGCTACCTGCGCAGGCCCAAACGATTGACGACCTCGTGGTAGCGCTCAATATCCGTTTTCTTCAGGTAATCCAACAGACTTCGTCGCTGCGAGACCATTTTCAGCAGGCCGCGCCGCGAGTGATTATCCTTCTTATGGGTCTTGAAATGCTCGGTCAGGTCGTTGATTCGTTTGCTGAGAAGCGCCACCTGCACCTGCGGTGAACCGGTGTCTGCTTCATGGGTACGGAAGTCGGAGACAATCCTCTCCTTGGTTTCTTTTGCTAACGCCACTTGCTTAAAATGGTCCTCCTCGACCGCAGTAAACTCCGCTAAAAGCGGTAACCGCTAAACTTAAAAAGCTCGCTCAATGTATCACGCGGGTTAGGGGGTGTCCAGTTGACCCCAGTTTAGTAGTCATTTTCCGTTTGTCATTTGTCATTTGTCATTTGCGATGCGGTTGAACCGGCTTTAAATGGAAAATGGCAAATGAGCAATGACAAATGGAAAATGTTTCCTGTTACTATCCGTCTTTCAAAAACAATCGGAGGGGCGGATTAGAGCCATGGCTAGACCCAGAATTCTGATTCTTGGCGGCGGTTTTGGGGGCCTTTTTACGACACTGGACCTCGCCGGTTCAGCAGACGTCACCCTCGTCAACGACGACGAACACTTCCTCTTCACCCCGATGCTCTACGAATACCTCAGCGGCGAGGTCGAAGCGTGGCATATCGCACCGAGGTTCAACGAACTCCTCAACGAAAACGACGTCCGGCTGATCCGTGACGAAGTTGCGTCCATCGACCTGGATGCGAAGCAAGTCACGCTCAAGAGCCATAAGGATCCGCTTGATTTCGACGTTCTCGTACTCAGTGTTGGAGGCGTGACAAACCACGCCGGCGTCGAAGGCGCGGAGCAGTACACGATACCGTTTCGCAAGATCGCACACGCCGATGCGCTCCGGCGCCGGATGGTCGAGGCGCTCGATAGGATTCCGCCCGACATGCCGCCCCAGGACGTCCGGCGTGAGCTAACGTTCGTCGTCGTCGGCGCCGGCGCCAGCGGCTGCGAACTGTCGACGAAAATGGCTGACCTCCTGCTCGACGCAGTCAAACGACGCGCGCTTCAGGGCGAGCCACGCGTGCTGGTGTTCGAAATGAGCGACAGAGTCGTTCCCGGAATGGGTGAACAGATTCGCGAGTTTGTCGAAGCAGCGTTGCGCGAAGCGCACGTCGAAGTGAACACGCTGACGCGAGTCGTGAAAGTTACCGGTGACACTGTGACTTATGAACACGGTGGAAACCTCGAAGAACTAAAGACAGCGGGCGTGGTTTGGCTCGGAGGCGTCAAAATGCGCCCGCTCGTCGAACAACTCAACGTCGAGAAGACCTCGCGCGGACTGATCAAGATAAGACCGACGTTACAACTGGCCCAGCACGACAACGTCTTTGCCCTCGGCGACATTGCTTGTTGCCCACCCGCTGATGCCACGCTCCCGGGCACCGCGCAACTTGCGTTGCAGGAAGCGAACCTGGCGGCCGACAACATCAAGGCGCTTCTTTCCGGCAACGAACTCAAAACGAAACATTTTGAAGAACTCGGCGAGGCATTGAGTCTCGGAACAGAGCGTGCGGCTGTACTGCTCGCTGGTGGAAAAGCGTTCGGTGGAGCGATGGCCAGGCAGGCACGGTTCGCGTTGTATACAGCACGTTTGCCGACGTGGCATCACCGCTTACGTGTTGGCGCCAGTTGGTTTTTAGGTGGAAAAGAGCCACGGCCGCTATTGCCGCTCGGTATGGAACGTTAGTTGTCTACAAAATGGGCATGCGCCCGGCGTTTTTGCGAGTTTTGATCTGTGTTATTTGGATTGTGATTATTGGATTAGTGTGGCTTGCGTTAACGCAACGTCCATTACCTCAGCAACCGCTGCAAACACAGATCACCCCGATCGAACTACCCACCCCGGGACCTGCTGCGACACCGGTAGCTGCAGCAGCAGCACCTGAATCGGCGCCGACGCCCGCAACAGACTCCACTGCAAACTTCGTCGGTCAGGTGGAGTTGATTATTCCCGTCGCAGGTGTGCGACCCGACCAGTTGATCGACACATATGACGATGCGAGATCGGAAGGCCGGTTACACGATGCGATCGACATCATGGCGCCCGCAGGCACGCCGGTGCTCGCCGCGACTCCCGGCAAGATCCTCAGGCTGTTCCACAGTGACAAAGGCGGAATTACGATCTATCAACTAAGCGCCGACGAAAAAACCGTCTACTACTACGCGCATCTTCAAGGCTACGCACCGGGACTCTCTGAAGGAAATGTTGTGCGTCGGGGTGACGTAATCGCTTACGTCGGCGACACCGGAAACGCGGGCGTCGGCAACTATCATCTTCACTTCTCAATCACAGCCGTTTCAGATCCGAAGCGCTATTGGGAAGGCACCAACATCAACCCGTACCCACTGTTACGCTCCACTGTCCGTTAATAGTGCAGGACGCCGCCAAAAACACGGATTTTCTCGACTAGGTCAACAGGAACGCCCGTTGCTCCCACGCAAGTCAAAGGAGTTCACAATATGAAGCGATCCGTACTTGTTGTTTTTTTATCTGTGTTGCTGCTGGGCTGCACCGTCGAGCCTAACAACCGAAATTCAACTTCCTCGAGTCGGCCCGCTGCGACACCAGCAGCATCCCCCGGAGCATCACCCGAGGCGACAAAAGCTGTGGCAACTGCGCAACCGAGTCCGGAGATGATGCCTGGACCAAACGCCATTCCCGCCGATACGCGAGTTGTCGTCAACATACCCGCACATCGCATGGACATCTTCGCCGACGGTTCATTAATCAAGACGTACAAAGTCGGCATCGGAGTGCCCGACTTTCCGCTGCCGACCGGTTTGCGCAAAGCTGATAGCGTGATCTTCAATCCAACGTGGACCGTCCCGGACGAAGCGTGGGCCGCGGAGATGAAGAACGTAAGCGTCGGTGAGACCGTCGAAGCCGGCAGCAAGAACAACCCGCTCGGATGGATCAAAATCCCGATCGGTCTACCGAATCTGATTCACGGCGGCAAGCCTCCCGCGAAGATCGGCACGTTTGCTTCGCATGGCTGCGTTGGTTTAACGAATCCGCAGGTCAAAGACTTCGCGATGCGACTCGCGCAGGCGACGAACACGGAATTAAACATCGAAGAAGTTAACGGGTTCTTAAAACAAAAGACCGAGACGCATGAAGTTAAGTTGGAAGAGAGTGTTCCGGTGGAACTGCGTTACGAAACGATCGTCGTTGAGGATGGCAAGCTTTACATTTACAAAGACGTGTATGAGCAGAACACAAACACAGAAGAGAATCTGCGCGCGGTGTTACAAGCTCATGGCACAACTTTGGAAGCTTTGACGGAAGCAGAGCGCACTGCTGCGTTAAATGGTCTTAAAGCCGTGTCGAAGAAGAAAGAGGTTATTGTGGCGATCCCGTCAATCGCAAAAGGTTACCCGGCGCCTGTTGAGTTGGATAACGGATCCGGGAAGCCAGTGCGCGTAGCCGCCGCCGGCCAAACTAAGCGACGGTAGCCGCTTCGCAGGAATCAAGCACCGGCGCGTCTTCAATGGGCGCGCCGGCTTCGCCGTAGTAAGGACGGCCGTTCTCAATCGCTTCGAAATACTCCTCAATTCGATCCAGCACTTCGTCTACCGAATGCGAATGATAAATCGAGGTGCGGAACAACGCGCCGCCCTGCAAGCCGCGAGTGAACTGCCCCGCCAACTGCTTCATACGATTGATCGCGGGAGTCTCAGGCATGTCTTCGCGCAACATGTCGAAGTACTCATGCAGGATCGCACGCTTGTCGGCGAGTGAAGGTTCGAAGATCGGACGCCCGTGCATCGCGTCTTCAATCTGCCGGAAGATCCAGGGATTCGCCATCGCGCCGCGACCGATCAGAACGCCGTCGCAACCCGTTTCGCGAAATTTGTCAAAAGCGCCTTCAATCGTCGTTACGTCACCGCTGCCTGATACCGGCACCCTCACGGCGGCTTTTACCTGGCGAACGAGGTCCCAATTTGCTAACCCGCGATAACCTTGCTCCTTCGTGCGACCATGCAGCGCGATGTGTTCGACGCCACAGTCTTCCGCGAGCTTCGCGGTATCGACGGCGTTAATCGTGTGATCGTAGAAGCCCGCGCGGATCTTCACTGTGAGCGGAATCGTGATCACTTTCTTGATTTCTTTGAGGATCGTTTCGAGCCGGCTGTGGTCCTTAAGCAAACCTGAACCGCCGCCATGTTTGACGACCTTCGGCGCCGGACAACCGCAGTTCACGTCGAGAATATCAGCCCCAACTTCCTGCGCCATCTCAGCAGCCATGCACATTCGCTCCGGCTGGCCACCGAAGATCTGTACTGCGAATGGCCGCTCGTCCGCGTAAAACCGCATCTGCCGTTTCGACTTCGGATTGTTGCGAGTGAGCCCTTCAACCGAAATGAACTCGGAAACAGACAAGCCAACACCGCCGCGCCGTTTTAACAAACGACGAAACGATACGTCAGTCACCCCGGCCATCGGCGATAGCACCAACGGCGGGTTGATCTCGACGTCACGAATCTTGAACGGCTTAATTTCCGGCATCACACTGCTTTTGCACAAAAGTCTAAACCCGATTTTCTCTGCGCTTATCTGCGTATTTTTTGCAACCTCTGCGTTGAAAAAGCCGTTAACCGCAGAGAACGCGAAGAACCGCAGAGATACGCCGAGACATCAGGGTTTTATTGTTACTGGGGTTCCGACTGTCACCGACTCGAACAACTCCTTCATCTCCTCATTCTCCAACGCGACGCAGCCTAATGTCCAATCACTGCTAGCGCCATTGCCGTGGATGTAAATCAGACCACCGAGCTGTGTGTACTGCGGCGGCGCGACTTTGCGCTTGTGAGCATCCACGATCGAATTGTATTGCGCCTGCGTGATCAAACCGTCGCGCAGTCCGCGCTCCGCGTCTTCGACATTTGGATAACTCACACCAAGCGACAGGTAATACGCGCTCTTGTGGTTTTTGACGAAGACGTAGAAGTCACCTTCGGGTGTCGCGCCATCGCCCTCACGCTGCTTGTCCGCGACGGGATTGAATCCCAGCCCGACACGATAAGAGCGGACCAGAGTTTTATCGGAATACAACTCCAGTTTCCGCTCTTTCTTGTAAACGACGATGCGTGGTTTCGTGATGGGTTTCTGGAACCACAGATTAAAACCGATAACACAAAGCAAACCGAGAATGGCGATGCGTGTTATCGGTATCAATCGGTGTTAGTTTTTCTTCTTTTTCTCTTCGTCCTTGTTGGCGCTCTTGGCGGCCGTCGCCGGTTTCAGTTTCAAGAGCGGTTCGACTGAGGCGCGATGAGCTTCGGAAACCTTGATGAACGCTTCGTTTCGAAGATTCTGAAGATAATCTTCCCGCTCCTTCGCCTGGCGTTCCATCAACATCATTCCGCGAACGCGATTGTCGTTGAATGTCGGTGTAGCACCTCCGGGAGTACGCGCGTCAACCCGAAGGATCTGGTAACCCTCGCCGATCCGGATCGGTTCCGACACGCCGCCCGGCTGTACGTTCTTAATCGCGGCGACAAGATCTTCGCGAAGGTTCGGCACGTCAAACTCGCCAACGTAACCTTTGTCCTCTGGCGCTGAACGCTTGCCGTTTTTCTCGCGTTCAGAGTTCGCTGCCGCCAGAGCGCCAAAATCGCTGCCGGCGCGTACCTGGGCAATGATCTCCAAAACCTTTGCCTTGACAGCCGCTTCATCCTTACCGGTCGTCGTGATGTAAATCTCAGAAAGCTTCACGCTCTCGGGTTTTTTAAACTTGTCGGGATGCGTGTCAAAGTACTTCTTAACATCTGCGGCCGAGAAGCTGAGATAAACGCGACGATCGACCTCCGACTCCAACACCGCCTGCTTCATCATCTCAGTGCGCATCGTCCGGCGGATGTCCTCCGGCTCGAGCTTGCTGTCGCGCATCGCCTGATAGAGTTTCTCGATCGAATTGATGCCCTGCTCGTTTGCGATCTGCAACATGCGGCGGTTCACTTCCGCTTCGATCTCACTGGCGAGATCCAACTCCTTGCCGCGTTGCAGCAGCAGTCTCTCGTTGATCAGTGTCGCAATCAGCTCGGGTCCGCGCTTCGCGACTTCTTCCCTCGCCTTCTGCTCGGTCATGCCGTTCTGCATGAGCGATTTGATACGTTCCTCCGTCTCGCGCTTCAGCATCGACAAAGTGATGACATCGTCATTCACCTGGACGATGACTTCGTCGATGACGGTCATCTCGCCTTCCTGGGCAAAAACATTCGTGGCGAAGAACGCCATGAGGATTGCGACGGCAAAGTATTTAATTAATTTCACAGGTACTCCTCAAAAACTGACTTTTGCGGGGGAATTCTAATCAGTGACCTTTATCTGGAGCAACACGTCACGCGCAAACTCAAGCACATTGTCCTGTTCGTCCTCGGTCAGAACGAGACGCAAAACCCCGTTTGGCGTGAACACTGCCCCGGGGTGCTTACTAACGAATTCTCCCAGTTTTTCCAGCGAAATTCGCGCTTTTTCGCTGAACTTCACCGCGATTCCATTGGGTGTCTTGTCTATCGAAACCAGCCCCAACTCTTCGGCCGTCCGGCGCAAACGAGCGTAAGAAAAAAGCCTTTCGACCGACGGCGGAATCCGCCCGTAACGATCTTCGGTCTCTGTTTTGATGCCTTGTAAGGTCGATTCGTCACGCGCCGATGAAACACGTTTATACGTCCGCAGCCGCTGCCCCATGTCGGAGATGTACTCCTCGGGGATCGCCACATCCACCCCGAGATTCAGCGTCACGCTCGTCTCGTCCTCGACCTCTTCGCCACGAAGCTCCGCGACCGTCCGTTCCAGCATCTGGGTATAAAGATCGAACCCGAGCGCTTCGAAATGACCCGACTGTTCACCGCCGAGCAAACTTCCTGCGCCGCGTAGTTCTAGGTCGAGCGCCGCGATACGAAACCCGGCCCCGAGATCGGAAAACTCACGAATTGCTGCTAAACGACGGCGTGCGATGGGTGTGAGTTCCTGTTCGGCCGGAATCAGCAAATAGGCATAAGCCCGGCGGTTCGAACGTCCCACACGCCCGCGTAACTGATAAAGCTGAGAAAGACCGTAATGATCGGCGCGGTTTATGATGATGGTGTTGGCGCGTGGGATGTCTATGCCGTTCTCGATGATGGTGGTCGCAACCAGAACGTCATATTTGTAGTCGATGAAGTCGAGCATCACCTTCTCCATCTCTTTCTCGTTCATCTGACCGTGCCCGATCGCCAGTCGCGCCTGCGGCACGAGACGCTGAACGAGCGCCGCGATTGTCTCGATCGTCTCCACACGATTGTGAATGAAGAAGACCTGCCCGCCGCGCGAGAGTTCGAGGTCGAGAGCCGACTTGATCACGCTGTCGGAAAACTGGACCACCTGGGTTTGAATCGCGAGGCGATCGCGCGGCGCCGTTTCAATGAGGGACATGTCGCGCATGCCGCTGAGCGACATGTTCAGCGTACGTGGAATCGGGGTAGCTGAGAGCGTCAACACATCGACCTTTTTTTTCAACTGTTTGAGTCGTTCCTTATGGGCCACACCGAAACGCTGTTCTTCGTCTACGACGACGAGCCCGAGATCCTTGAAACGAACGTCTTTCGAAAGCATTCGATGAGTGCCGATGACTACGTCGATCTCGCCTGCCTCGACACGCTTTACTAGCTCTTTCTGTTCCTTCGCCGAGCGAAAACGCGACAGCAGTTCCACTTTCACCGGAAAAGGCGCGAAGCGATTGCGAAACGTGTCGTAGTGCTGATAGGCGAGGACAGTCGTCGGCGTGAGTACAGCGGCCTGCTTCCCTTCCATTACTGACTTAAACGCCGCGCGCATCGCGACTTCCGTTTTGCCGTAACCGACGTCGCCGCATAGCAAACGATCCATCGGCACAGGCTCTTGCATGTCTTTCTTCACGTCTTCAATCGCAGTTTCCTGATCGGGCGTGAGCACAAACGGGAAACCGTCTTCAAACTCCTGCTGCCATGGTGTGTCAGCGGCGAAGGCGTAACCGCCGACCAGCTTTCGTTCCGCGTAAAGCCGCAGCAGCTCATCGGCCATGTCGCGCATTGCGCGTTTCGCTTTGGCTTTCGTCTTTTGCCAACCGAGACCGCCAAGACGATCCAGTTGCGGCTGATGACCTTCGGCACTCGAGTAACGTTGGACCAGATCGAGTCGTTCGACGGGGACGTACAGTTTCGCATCGTCCGCATAGTAGAGCAGCATAAACTCGCCGGAGCGTGGTCCAAGGTCGAGCGTTTGAAGACCGCCGAAGCGTGCGATGCCGTGGTCGATGTGGACCACGTAATCGTTGGGACGCAGATCGCGAAAATCGGAAAGGAAGGCGGCTGCTTTTGAGCGACGACGGCGTCCTTCGGGACGCGCTCGATCGGCAGCGGTGCCGCGACGGTCAACCGACGTCGTCGTTTCGTCAAATACGTCCGACTCGACGTGAATAATCAGGCGCGCCTTGGGCAATTCAAATCCGCCGCTAATCCGACCGACGGTGACGACGACCGGAATTGCATTTGAAGAGGCCGTCTCGCCGGTCAACGCAAGACGCGACTCGATCTCGTAGTCTTTCAAAATCTCGACGATGCGCTCGGCCACACCCAAACTCGGCATCACGAACAGTGTCGTCCTGCCTTCCTCCGACGAACGAATCACACCAGTTGCGAGATCCGCGATCCGCCCGTGATAGCGCATCGCGGACTGTGCCTGCCAATCGACTTCCACCGCCATTTCGGCGACCGGAAAAAGAAACGCAGGGACGCGAGGAGCACGCTGCCGTCCGAGTTGGACGGTGGGCTCTTCCGCGTCCAACTGAAGATTCAGATCAGTTTCCGCGGCGACCCGTCCGAGTGCGCGCAATTCGACACGCTGGCGCGCTTGAATCAACGCGCGCAGTTGTTCGCCGTTCAGAAAGAGTTCTTCAGGAGTGAGCGCGATGTCGTCGGCCTGATCGATCTCGGCGTAGCGTTCGCTCAGTCGTTCATAGAAGACGCCGATGTACGATTCGATCGCGCTCGGTTCGTCGACGACGAGCACGACGTCTTTCAGGTGATCGAAGACAGTCGACGTCGAGTCGGTCGTCAGTGCGATCAGCCACTCCCAACCGCCAAACGCCTCACCTTCGTCGGCGAAAGCTGTGCGGTCGCGAAGCGAACGATTGAAGCGTTCGTCGGCCCAACGTTCGCGGGCGCCTTCGCTCCAGATCTGGAAGTCGGTTGGTGTAACAGACAACTCGCGCATCGGCGGCACTTCGACGACGGTGAGCTGGCCCGTGGACAACTGTGTCTCGGGATCGAATTCACGCAGCGAGTCGATGTTGTCGCCGAAAAACTCAATACGTACCGGAGCCTCGCGGCCGGGCGGCCAGACGTCGAGAATTCCGCCGCGCATGGAAAACTCGCCCACGCCGCCGACCGGATCCTCGCGCATGTAACCGGTTGCGAAGAGTTTTTCAACCAGCTCTTCCGGCGAATGATCTTCGTCGCGCTTGAGTACGACACCGGCGCGTGCGATCGCTTCGGGGCTGACGGTCTTGCGCGCGAGTGCTCGCGCAGTCAGCAGGACGAAGTCAGGTTGGTGAAGTTGTAAACGCCAGAGTGCGAGCGCACGCTTCTCGAGCGTTTGCGCGTGCGGTGAGATGCCGGCGTATGGATCGGTTTCCGATGCCGGCAGTACAAGAATCTCAGCTTCGGCATTGTCTTTCTGGTTGAGTGCATCATGCCAAAAGCGCAGATCGCTTTCCCACGGTTCGAGATCGCGAGTTGTTTGTGAAACGACGGCAAACGTCTTTCCGGTGTCGCGTTGGAGTGCGGCGACGGCGAGGGCGCGCGCCGAACCGGCCACCAGACCGCTGATCGAAATAATTCGCGCGTTCGCTCGCAACTCGTTGAGCAGTTGCTGGTACTCGCGAGTCTCCGAGATCTGTTGCAGAGTTTGCTGTAACGTACTTTCCTGGATAATCCTGCTGGACATATCGTAAGTCTTTTGAACTTAGTGCTTTGTACTTTGATCTTTGTAAGTAGTCCGTGGTCAGTTGTCCGTTGTCGGTAGCCATAGAACTGACAACTGACAAAGAGCCAAGTACTAAGATCTAAGTTCTTCCCTTCATTCGCTCAATCAACCGGCTCGTCGAAGCGCCATCGACAAACGGCAGCGAGATCACCTTTCCGCCCGCGGCTTCGACTTCCTCGCGGCCGTGTATCTGATCGAGTTGATAATCGCCGCCTTTCACGAGCACGTCAGGCAAGAGCTGCGTGATCACGTTGCGCGGCGAAATGTCGTCGAAGACGACGACGTAATCGACCTGTCGCAGCGCCGCCAGGATCTCCGCGCGCTCTGCTTGATCGAAGACAGGTCGATCGGGTCCTTTCAATTCGCGCACAGTGCGGTCGCTATTGATCGCGACTACGAGCGCATCGCCGAGCGCACGCGCCTGCGCCAGATAACGCACGTGACCGACGTGCAACAAATCAAATACACCGTTTGTAAACACCAGCCGCGCGCCGCTGTCCCGAAGACGCGCGCGCTCCGCGAGCATATCTTCGATGCTCCGAATTTTGTCTTTCATCCGTGGATAGAATCTAGCATAATCATCGCTTTACTTTGGAGACGAGAAGCTTGTCCATTCCATTCATCGAAGAGAACGATCAAACGAGCGCACGCCGCGAACACCTCGAGGCGCTGCGCGAGCTTGTCGGCAATGTTTATCCGAACAAGTTTGAGCGCACCGAGGTGGTCGAACCCGGCCGTGAAGACACAATTAGTTCGATAGCCGAAAAATTCAGCGGATTTGAACCGAAAAAGGGTGACAACGGCAGGCCGACGAACGAAGAACTCGAGCTAGCCAACCAGCAGTTGAACCATTTCACGGTGCGGCTGGCGGGACGTATCGCATCACCGCCACGAGTGATGGGCAAGGCTGCGTTTGTTCATCTTTCCGACGGCATTTCGCGTTTGCAAATCTATTTACGCAAGGCCGACTTCACGGGATTACGTAACGCTGCGGAGGGTGGCGAGGTCGATGGCTGGTCGTTGTTTCAACTGTTGGACCACGGTGACTTCATCGGCGTTGAAGGTTATCTCTTCGTCACGAAGACCGGCGAACTATCGGTGCATGTGCAGAAGTTACAGTTTCTCTCGAAAGCACTGCTTCCGTTGCCCGACAAGATGCACGGCATTCACGATCCAGAGATCAAGCAGCGACAACGTTATGCTGACCTGATTGCCGGCAGCCTGAAGCTGGACCACGACGAGACGCTGACGTCGCGCGAAGTTTTTCAACGTCGTGCGGCGGCAGTGAAAGAGTTGCGACGCATACTTGAAGACCACGGCTATATCGAAGTCGAAACTCCGATGCTGACGCCGCTTGCGACCGGCGCCGTCGCGCGTCCATTTAAGACGCATCACAACGCGCTCGACATCGATCTCTACGCGCGCATAGCGCCCGAATTGTACCTGAAGAGATTGCTGGTCGGCGGCTTCGAAAAGGTCTACGAGCTCAATCGTAACTTTCGCAATGAAGGCATTTCGACGCGTCACAATCCCGAGTTCACGATGCTCGAGTTTTACTGGGCGTATGCCGACGTGAACGCGATGATGGACTTTTGCGAAGAGATGCTGCGAGCAGTGATCTTTAAAGTGCTGGGCCACACGCACGCGAGTTACGCTGGTCACGATATCGACTTCGGTCAGCCGTTTCGACGCATCGGTATGAAGGAGAGTTTAAGTGGCGTCGTTGATGAGGGTCAGATAACGAATGACAAAGTGGCGACGCTGTTTGAGGAGCATGTCGAGCAGGGATTGATCCAGCCGACGTTCATTACCGACTTTCCGAAACCGATCTCGCCGCTGTCTAAGGCGTCGCCGGCGAATCCCGCGGTGGCCGAGCGCTTTGAGTTGTATGTTGGGGCGATGGAACTCGCGAATGGCTTCTCAGAACTGAATGATCCGGTTGAACAGTACGAGCGGTTCCGCGACCAGGTGCTTCAGCGCGAACGTGGCGACGAAGAAGCGATGGTGATGGATGAAGATTATCTGCGGGCTTTGTCGTACGGCATGCCGCCGGCAGCAGGCATCGGCATCGGGATCGATCGATTGGTGATGTTCCTGACGAACAAGTCGTCAATCCGCGACGTGATTCTCTTCCCTCACATGCGCCCGGAACGTAAGAATACGGATTAATTTTTTACTGGGACCACCTTCGCGCGAAGTTCTGCCAATCGCTGATCGGACCAGATTGGTTTTTGTCCGTGTTCCTGCAGCAACGCGAGGTAGCGTTCGAGTGCGTCGAGCGCGCCTTTGTAGTCGCCCTGCTTCTCACGCACACGAATCAAGTCGAGCAAGAATTGTGAGTTGGTCGGAACGTGCGCATTGATCGCCTGCACGAAAGCTAATTCGGCGCTCTTTAGATCGCCTTTCACTTCGTACGTGCGCGCGAGGTGAAAGTAGCTGATCGGATAACGCGCTCCATCCCGTTTTGAGACCGCGAGCAGGTAGCCCATCGCTTCGTCGTATCGCTTCAAATTGAGCAGGACGTAACTAAGCTCGAGATTCGCAGGGGCGAAGTAACCACCCTGTCGCCCCAGCACACGCTGAAAATTGTCGACCGCTTCCGTCAACTTGCCGCGCTCGTTCGCCGTGCGCGCCTTCTGCAGAAAATCGTAGCTGGTCTGGTCCAACGCCAACGGTTTTGCGACACGGACAGTCGCGGATTTCGCTTCAACCCGAGTCGGTTTCGAAGAAGTTTTGGCAGGAGCCACCTCAGCGACAACGATCCTGTCATCATCATTTATAGTTGCGAGCGCTTGCTTGGCGGCGTCGTGTTCTGAATCGACGATCAACGCGCGGCGCCATTCACGAGCCGCGAGATCTTTTTGACCGCGAGCTGAATAAAGACGGCCAAGGTTGTAGCTGGCTTCAGCGTAACGAAAACTCTCAATCTTCAACGCTCCGATAAACGCCTCGTAAGCCTCCTCCCAACGACCCAGACGCAACAGGATCACACCCATGTTGTTGAGCGCGCGCGAGTATTTTCCTTTTCGTTGATCGATGGCCTCACGATAAGCGTTCAGCGCAGCGTCCGTTTCACCCATACGCGCATAAGCATTGCCGAGATTGTAAAAGCTGGGCGGGTCGAACGCGCCCGAGTTAGCGACCGCGTCCAACTCTTTAAGCGCTTCGGCTTTGTGTCCGGTGTTTACAAGCGTGTCCGCGAGTCTCAGTTGCAGACGAATGCGCTCCGCTCCCGTGTTCGCAGCAGCGATCTGAGCACGCAGGGAAGCGACGGGATCCTCCGGGGGCGGCGGCTCCTGCGCAACGACAGTGAAAACACAGATTAAAGAGACAATGATGGCGCGTATGGTGATATTCATTGCTTTAACTCACTTAGCTTTCGCGGGAATATGCTACGACTGTGCCGCCAAATCCTACGGCCCAACCGCGCGTTTTATCTGTGAAGAAGACACGTTCCAATGGATGTTGTGTTTCGCTGCGTTCGCTGGTCCAGCGCACGCCACCGTCTGTGGTGTGAATGATTGTTCCTTCGGCGCCGACGGCCCAACCTTCGCGCTCGTCGACAAACTTCACGTCAAACAAGTCGGTATCGATGCCGGATTCCTGTCTCTGCCACGTGCGACCACCGTTGGTCGTTTTATAGACGCTACCACTGCTACCGACTGCCCAACCGGTGCGGTTATCGACAAACGACGCCGCTGTGAAACGAACAGTTTTTTCTACCTGCGGCAGACTCGACTGATACCACGTGTCGCCGCCGTCAGACGTTTGGATGATGGTTGCGCCGGCGCCGACGATCCAGCCGCGATCGTTGTCTACAAAGAAACCGCCCAGCAACAAACGTCGAGTCGGTGACTCTACCTGATTCCACGTTTCACCGGAGTCGCGCGTTGTGTAGATCGAGCCATGCTCACCAAAGGCCCAACCGCGTCCGCCGCGACTGAACACGGCGCGAACCAGGACGAGATTAACGTCTATTCCTTTTAGCTCAACTCGATTCCAGTTCTCACCACTATCGGTGGTCTTCATGAGAAAGGCGCGAGTTTGTTCTTTGGTTTTGAGCTCGTGAATGTTTACTTCACAAACGAGCCAGCCGTTCTGTTCGTCGAGGAAGAAGATGTCGCGGACGATGGCCGTCGTCGGGGCGGCGGCGGGTTTCCAATTCACACCACCATCAACAGTTTTGAGTAACGTTCCCTTGCTACCGACGGCCCAACCGCGATTGTGATCGAGAAAGAAAACTGAACGCAGCCAGGCCATCGTCCCGGCTTTCTGGCGCACCCAGGAACCCGTCTGGGTCCCCGTTTGACTCGTGGCCGGGATGACGGATAGCAGAACGAGACAAAGCGAAACAACCAGTTTCATTTGTGGTTTTAGTAACCAACCGGCAAACCAAAGATGCGCGCAAAGCTAAGCACATTTGCGAAGCCCATAATCTGCTGGAACTTCTTCAGCTTGTTTCCGGGAACGAAAACCTGATCGCCCGGCGCGAGAAAAACGCTGTCCGGCTGCTTGCCTTTGTAAATCGCCGACACGTTAACCGCAATCTGGTCCATTTGGCCGTTCGCTCCACGACGCAGCACCAGCACTTTGCTCTTGTCGCCGGTATTCAACACGCCACCGGCTTCAGCAATCGCTTCAGTAACCGTCAGCCTGCGGTTCATCAGACGAACGCCGGGCTGAAGCACGTCGCCAAGAATGCTGTATCGATACGAGGCTGCCTTTTCGAGGATCACTGTCACCTGCGGACCGATGATGTACTCGTCGTAACTCTTCTCGATTATGCGCGCTATTTCTTCGGTAGTTTTGCCATTGACGAAAACGCCGCCGGGAATCAACTGGAGCGAGATGCGACCGTTCGGCGGGACAATGATGCCCTTGCGCGTGTATCGGTCCTGATTGAACACTTCGACCGAGATGACGTCTTCCGGACCGAGCCGGTAGGTGCTGAAGAAGTTGTTGTAGTACGGATTAATCGCTGCTTCTTCTTCAGACTGCTGTTCCTGGCGGTTAGCGATCATCTCATCCGGCATGTCGGCAGGCCGCGCCTTCGTATCGTCAGGCTCGAGCCGGTCGCCAGTAACAGGTTTCTTGTTCTTGTCCTGAGTCGACGCGGTCCGCGGTCTTTGCTTCTGCGTATCATTTGGCTGTTGCGCGAAACCTGCCGTCGTCATCATGAACAGCGCGGCAACCGCCAGCGCGATTAGTGTATTGTTCTTCGTCATCTCAACCTCCCGTCAGATCTCAGATTTGAGATCTCAGAGCTCAAATTTCATTGGGCGCCACGCCCAAACAGAATGATCTTGATCGTCTCAAACAGGATGATCGCGTCAAACACCAGAGTATGGTTCTTGATGTAAAAAAGGTCGTACTGGAGTTTCTCTCGCGCGTCTTCGATCGAAGCGCCATACGGATATTTGATCTGCGCCCAGCCGGTTAATCCCGGCGCGATCAGATGTCGTTGTTCGTAGTAGGGAATTTCCTGCGCGAGTTGGGCCACGAAGTGCGGGCGCTCGGGCCGCGGGCCGACGAAGCTCATCTCACCTCGCAGGATGTTCCAGAACTGCGGAATCTCGTCGATGCGAACCTTGCGGATGATGCGGCCGATGCGGGTAGTTCGATCATCGCCCTTGCTGGCCCAGACTGGACCATCAGCTTCCGCGTCCACTCTCATCGAACGAAACTTAATCAACGTAAACGCTCTGCCGTTCTTACCGACGCGCTCCTGCTTGTAAAAGATGGGTCCACGTGATTCGAGCTTGATCAGGATCGCGGTCACGAGCACGATCGGCACTGATAGCAATACGCCGATCAGCGCCGCGAGACGATGCACAACCGTGCGCGAGAGCGAAGAAAACCTTGCTTTGCGTCCGGGACCAGTAAAGATCAACCACGACGGACGAATCATGCCCAGCGATACACGCCCGGTAATCCGTTCGTAAAACGCCGCGCCTTCTTCGATCGAAACGTGGCCTGCCAGACTCAACTGCAACAACTTGTCTGTCGGAAACTGTCCGCGACGTTCACCCATCGCAACGACGATCCGATCAACATTGGCGCTCTTAACCACGTCGTTGAGATGTTCGGTCAGGCCAATGACGCGCGGGTTTATCAAACTCTTGCCCAACTGTCCGGAATCATTGCCGACGAAACCCACGATGCGATAACCCGCGTCCGGCCGGTTCAAAACTTCACGAGCAATCTCGACTGCCGAGTCTCCCGAACCAACGATCAAGATGCGTTCGCCGAAGTCCGGGTGGCCCAGAAACCAATGAATCGAAATCCGCCATCCCACCATCAATGCCAACGCCAGAGGCAGGGCAATGAGCGAAACGCCGCGACCCAACATCAGACCGGGATAGAAGTAGAAGCAAAGCGCGAGGGCGATCCACGCTAGACCCAGCGCCTGGAACAAGCGCAGCAACAGCTCGCGTCGATCGTGCATGACCACGAAGTCGTACAGATCGAAAAGGTAAAACCCCGCAAGGCAGAGGCAGGTCGCCAAAAGAGCTTTCCAGAGGCCTTGCCGATCCAATAACTCGTAACTTGCGTCACTAACGCCGACGCGCAGGTACACGGCCCCGATAATCGAGCCGTAGACCAACGCTGCCTCGGCGAAGATCAGTAGTAACGTCCGGCCATTTACGCGCAGTACTCTCAATTAACGACCGTTACCTCCTCGCGTGTTTCCTGGACCAACGCTTTCTTCTTCGAACCATTACCGTTTGGTTCGCGGTTGCTGTAGCGATACTGGTAGTAGTAGTTATTTGATTCGGGCTGTTCGCCGGCGCGGTTGAGCACAACACCCAACATTTTCTCGCGCGGAATCTGATCGAGCAGCCTGTCGACGAGCGAATAGCGTGTCTTGCCGGAACGCACGACCAACAGCGCGCCGTCAGCGCGCGACATCAGCACGTTCGCGTCGGTAAAGATTCCCAAGGGCGGCGCGTCGATGATGATGTAGTCGAACATGCGGCGCGCCTGCGCCAGAACACGCTCGTAAGTTGGACCAGAAAGCAACTCGGCAACGTCGTCCCTCGGTTTTCCTCCGGGCAGCAGATGGAGCCCTGCCGGATCGAGACGCACGATGGCGTCTTCGAGTCGAACCTGATCGCCAAGCACTTCGGAAAGTCCTTGTTTAGCATCGATGCCGAAATAGTCAGTGGCGCATGGGCGGCGCAAGTCGCTGTCGATTACCAACGCCCGAACACCTTCGGTCTGTGCGAGCAGCCAACCCAGGTTGAGCGCCGTCAGCGTTTTACCTTCGGCGATACCGGCGCTGGTGACCACCAGTGAGCGCATTTGCGTTCGCTCGCCGGCTTGCAGGATCCGGGTACGCAGCGAACGAAACTGTTCGCAGTACGCGGAGCGCGGCTGGCTGATCGCGACGAGATGTGGTTCGACGCGCGCAGGAGAAATGTCATAGCTGACAAAACCTCCGGCGCGCGCCGCACCGGCAGCGTCCAAAGTTGCCCCAGCATCACGCGAAGCAATTCCGCCGGGGAGTGCCGACCCGTCGGGTACATCCGTCGTGTGCGCAGAGGACGCTGAACCTGGCGCCGTTCCTACGGTCATGATCGTCGAGCCGGAAAAAAGCTGCTCTTCGATCTCCCGGGTGGAAGGCAGCGGGGATGAAACCCGCGGCGCTTCGTTGCGGCGCTCGTTATCTCTTGATTCCCGTTTCGACGCCTTACCGTTGTCACCAGGGGTGGCGCTCGATTTTCTTATGGCATCAAATACTCTTCCCATTCACTTCACCTCTCAAACCCGGATTGCAAATTTCGAATTTCGAACTTCGTAATCTCATCAGGTTGATTCAATAGGGATCGGTCTTACGTTTTCCTGATCGTTGTCTTTGGCGGTGGTACCCGCGGCCCATAATTCAGCTCGACCTGCTGAAGTAAAAGCATTTGCCGGTGCTTCACGTTCGACATTCGACTGCATCGCCGAACTCATGCGCGGCAGCATGTCAAACGTTTCGGCAACTTCCTCGATAATCGTTCGGCTGATTACTGTTTCGCCGGCCGCATAACCCGCCAGCAATGCGTTGTCACAAAGATTGTTGATGTTCCGGGGAATACCTTCCGAGCAGCGGAAGATATAGTCGACCGCAGCCGGGGAGAAGATATCGGTACGTTCCGCGCCGGCAACGAGCAGACGGGAGATGATGTAACGATCCGTCTCCTCAACGCTCGGCAAAGCCTTGATCACGCAGCGCAACGCGATGCGTTGTTTGAGCTGACGCAGGTCCGGATTGTTCAGAACTTCGCGCAACTCTGGTTGGCCAGTCAGGATGATCTGCAACTGCTTCGCGGTGTTCGACTCGAAGTTTGAAAGCAATCGAATCTCTTCGAGAACATGCGGCGACAAGCCCTGGGCTTCGTCGACGATCAACACCGTGCGCAGTCCACGTGAGTGACGCGATTCGAGCGCGCGGCCCAACTCGAGCAACAACTCGGATTTCGTTTCCCACTTCTGCACGTCGAGCAAAGTCGCGACGTGCTGGTAAAACTCCGGCACCGACAATCGGGGATTGAAGATGTAAGCGACGAGCACCGTGCGATCGAGTCGCTGCATCATCCAGCGCAGGATCGTTGTCTTTCCAGTTCCCACTTCACCGGTCACCACCACCAGGCCTTTACCACTCTCAATTCCGTAGTGGAGATTGGCCATCACCTCGGTGTGCGAAGGGGTGAAGTAGATAAAGCGCGGATCGGGAGTTAACGCGAAGGGTAACTCTTTTAATCCATAAAATTCTGCGTACACTCTTTTTGAACCTCCAGTGCGGTCAGAAACCGCGCCGCTAGTCTCAGCCGGGACCTTACGTGATGAGTTCGAAAACGTGAGTCAGCCGCAACGCCAGCGCCAACAGCGGAATACTCACGAGTGTTGCCACTACGCCGGCCGTCAACAGGAGCCTGCGCCGGCGCGGTAACGAGCGAGCCTCTTGCGGCGTCAACAGTTCCGGCACCGCAATCAGTACCGGCAATCCTGTGTAATGACGCGCGTCCTCGCTGGTCTGAATCGTCATCAAGAGCGGAATCTCGAAGATACCCACGAGCAGGAGTCCTATTCCCAGACCAACAGCCAGGGACAGACCGACGAGCATCAGTCTTTTCGGTGCAACCGGTTTGGCGGGAAGATTTGCCGCGTCGATGACTTCGATTCCCTGGGCCTGCTGTTCCAGGGAGGCGTTCATGGACAACTCGATTTTCTGTTGTTCAATGAGAAGCTTGTCGTAGCCTTCCTTCTTCGTCGAATACTCGCGATCGAGAGCGGCAAGCGCGACTTCAGCACCGGGAACGCTGTTGAGGCGATCGGAGTACATCTGAATCGCCTTTTCGGTCTCGGCTTGCATTTTCTGTTGACGACCGATCTCATTGTCGAGGTTTTTGATCTCGAGCTTCATCGCGTTGATTTGGAGATCCGGATTGTTCTCAAGTCTCTTTTTTCTTTCAGCGATGCGGTCCTTCCAGTCGCCTAGCATCGCGTCCATATCTTTCTCGACGGATTCGATCTGGGCCTTCTTTGCAACGACGTCAGGGTGCTTTGGTTTGTACAGAGTAAGCAGTTGTTGCAACTCACCCTGAAGCGCGGCTTTGTTGTTAACAAGTTGCGCCCAGGCGTGAGTCGTCTTGGGATCCGTAAGGTCCTGCGACAGGTTCTCAATTATCTGCTGGGCCTGTTTTTCCATCAGGGTCAATTGAGCGGCGACCGATGAACGTCGATCCTGAAGCCGGCCGAGTTCGGTAATCTGCGCTTTCTGTTGCTCGCGCAAACCGGTTAATTGACCGAGGAGAGAACCACCTTGCGATGGCAGGTTCAGAAGATTTTCCTGCATGAACTTGAGCCGCCGGCCATCGATCTCGTCGAGCTCGCCTTTGGTTTGTTCGACCTGGTTGTTGATGAACTGAAGCGCTGATTTAGCGTTGTTAAGCTGCTCCTGCTGCTGCACGTTGATGTACTGGCCGGCGAGGTCCGATGTGACGGCCTGGGCGATGCGAGGATCGCGATACTGGAAGCTGATGTCGAAACCGTTAGTGATGTCGTTACGAGTGGTATTGACCTGAACGTCGATGTCGCTTCCGACCATCATCAAGATCGATTCCATTGGCTCGCCTCGTAGCCGCTCCGCTTTGTAAAGCTCGTATTTATTGACCAGCGGCTCTAGCGAACTGCGACTCGTGACCACTTGCGAGATTCCCGCCAACTGGCGCGTGAGAGCCTCTTCCGTGCTCATCGGAATCACTGACGTTGGCAGCGTCGATTGCTTAACGACGATCAGCGTGCTTGATTTGAAAATATTGGGCAGCTTGTAGATCGCGTAGCCGGACGCAACAACGACAGCCACGACCGGAAGAATGATCAACCACTTCCGTCGCCGCAGTATGTTCAGGTATTCAGCCGGGGTCCGTTGTCGAAATTCAGCGCTCATATCGCACTCCTCATCTACTCACTCAAACTAAATCACTTACAAAGACGCCAGCGCTTGTCGCGCTTGGTCTGTATATGGAAACGACTTCTGTTCGCCGAGTCGCACCGATGCTTCCAAAGCGCGTCGCGAGGCCTCTTTGTCGCCCTTTCCCTTCAGAGCCATGCCGAGATGGTATTGATAAGTTCCACTGGGAGAGCTTTTGGCAGCCCGCGCGGCGGCCTCGTCGAGCGCCACTGCTTTTTGCAACTGGTCGGCCGCCAGGTCGTAAAGATTCTTCTTGTAATAGACCCAGCCCAGCGTATCCACGAATCCCGCAATGTTCGGGTTCTTCTGCACAACGCCCTGGGCCAACCGCAATGCTTCGTCGAGATTTCCCTTACCTGTCTCCGCGTAGAGCCAGGCCAGGTTATTGGCGGCGTAGATCGCGTTTGGATCTTTCTCGAGGGCCTTGCGATAGTTGTCGGCGGCCGCGTCATGGTTCTTGCGCGAGTCTTCGAGGATGCCGATCATCGTGTAGATGGCGGCGTTGTCAGGACGTATCGAAAGAATCTTCTGATACTCGGCAATGGCCCGATCCTGCTGTTTCATCGCGATGAACATCTCGCCGAGTGCCGAGTAACTGGCGATGTAATTCGGATCGAGTTCCAGAGACTTACGAAACTCCGCTTCAGCAGCCTGAATGTTGTCCTGCACGCGATAAACGTGGGCCTTAAAATAGTGCAGCGTCGCGCTGTTTGGGTTTGACGCAAGCAACTGATCAACTTTGCTCTGGGCAAGATCGATCCGCTTGGCCCGAGCATGCAGTGTTAAGAAACCATTCAACGCCGCGAAGTTTGTTGGATCCACTTGCAACGCCTGATCGAAAGCAGCGAGAGCTTCTTCCTGCTTGTTCTCTTCGAGCGCCAACAGCGCGAGGCTGTTGTAAACAATGGGATCTTTCGGAGCAATCTGGCGCGCCTGTTCAAAGTCCTGACGGGCGGCGGCGTAATTCTTCAACTGCATTTGAGCTGTGCCGCGCGCGACTAAAGTCCTCTCCTGGATCTCTCCGAGCACCTGCGGCGAGTTTTCGCGATCGGGCGCCGTCTTACTGACACGTTCGAGTAGGTCGTTAGCAAGCGTAATCGTTGATTTTGCGCCGTTGGCATCCGCGCCTAACAGCGTGAGCTGTGTCTGCATTAACTTGCCGGGCAGGTAATCCGGATAATTCCGGTCGAGCTCACCCGCGAAAGCGCGCGCCTGATCGACCAATCCCAACCCGAAATTTGCCTGGGCCATAAAGTACAAGCCCAGACGAGAATTTGGTTCCTGATTCAGGACGACTTTGAGATCTTCGATGGCCGCTTTGAGGCCTTCGGTCTGTCCGCCCTGGGCACGGATGCGTGCACGAAGCAACAGCGCTTGCCGGTCTTGCTTGTCTTTCTTAAGCGCGTGATCGACCTGCGCAATCGCACCCGGTGTGTCACCACGCACCAAGAGAAGTTCCGCAAGACGATACCGGCCCTGCATGTAGTCGGGGGACTTTGCCAGCACGTCCTGATAAATTTTGACGGCCTCATCCAGGCGACGGACTGACGAATAAAAGTCAGCCAGTACAACCTGGCTTTCGGGTTTTTCGGCGTCGAGATTGGCCAAAGCTTTGAACGCTTCTTCGGCTTTGTCCAACTGTCTGTTGACGAGATAGAAGCTGGCCAGCACGAAGCGTGCGTTGCGGTCCGTTGGTCCAACTTCGACAGCCTTGTTCAACTCTGCTTCAGCTTCGCCGAGACGGTTTCCCTGGACGAGAAACTTGCCGTACTCGCTATGGGCCAACGGGGAGTTTGGCGAGAGACTGATCGCTTTCTTGTATGTCTCTTCAGCTTTGTCGCGATCGCGTGAAACGATGTGAAAGCGCGCGAGGCTGAGATACGACTCAACGCGCTGCGGATTCAACTCGATGGCGCGATTGAGTTCGGCAAAGGCTTGATCGTTCTCTTTCTTAGCGAAGTGAACGCTGCCCATCAGAATGTGACCTTCGATGTGGTTGGCATCACGATCGAGGGTCTCTTTCACCAGACGTTCAGCTTCGGCGAGTAACTCCGGCCGGCCGGTGCTGGCCACGAGATAGTAGTTGCCGAGCTTGACGCGTGCATCGAGGTTGTTTTTATCGAACTCGAGCGTCTTCTGAAGCTCGGTGATCATTTCCGGCAGACGCTGTAGTCCTTCGTACGAGCGGGCGAGTCCCCAATGCGCCGGACCCGACCTGTCATCGATCTGAAGCGCGTTACGAAACTCGAGCGAAGCTTCAGTGTATTTCAGGTCTTTCAGGTACTGTTCGCCGCGTTGGATATGGTCGGCTTTGGCTTTTTCGGGATCAGTACAGCCGCTCAGTGAAACTACAGCGGCAAGCAGAAGGCATAGAAGAATCCGGGTATAGCGGTAACCGAAGCACTCATTTTTCATTAATGTTCTACTCCCTAGTTCGCCGCTCAAAACGAGCAGCAAATCCGTCTTTCCTACTGATTCGTCTTTGGCGGGCAATTGCAAAAGACGCGTCAGCTACTACATTTATTGCTAAACAGCCAATGCGAACCTCATTCCGGTCAATTGGGAACAAATTCGGGCAATGCTGCTACGGCCCTCGCGGATAGATCCAGTGCCGTCCTCAGCGCCGCGTCCTCTGATTCGCCAAGTGGGACGGTGACTCGTACCATAGCTCCGTCAGACCGTCTTAACCGTACGCTGTCGATCACGGTGTAAACTTTTCCCCAATACTCGCTGGCGACCTGGCGTCCGCGACCGTGGTACCAGTAGAGCATCAAGCTCCTGTGCTCGCCGTTTTCAATCACGTACTTGTTTGCCGCGAACTGCGAACCATCCGGCAAAGAAACCATCGCTTTACCAGGCTCGCTCAAAATCCAGCCCGATCCGGGCAGACAATTCAAGGGGCTGTGATACGTAGCGCCTTCACGTTGGCTCGCGTAGAACCCCACGTAGAAATTCGCGGTCTGCCCGTCAGCGCGCAGATAGTCTCGCAGAAGATAATCGCTGGCGCGCAACACCGCCATGGTCTCGTCGTCGAGAATCGTATCGGCCCGAAATCGGCGCCAATCGCCCATCTGTTCGGGAAAATCCTTCAATTGTTTACGGTCCACATGTGCTTCGCCCAAATACGCCCAGGCGTTGACCACAACGCCGACCACGACGATAGCGATGAATAACACTGCGAAGCGTAATCCAGACTTGTTCATTCTGTTCCCTCTGCTGGAACGACGCTGGTTGTCGTTTTTGCGACGCCGCTCGCCGGATCACGCACGGTCATCACTTCCACTCCGGGAGTCTCTTTCGGTTTATCCGGTGCGGGCGCCGGTTTGAAGCGATCCAGGATGAAGCCAACGCCAAACAAAAGCAGAAAGGCTACAACGTAAATGGCCCAACCTGAAAAAGAGTGGAAGAATCCGTCAGCAACCTGCGTTCCGTAATAGTGTGACAGGATTCCGGTCCCGCTTACGCGCGACGCGTTGGTCAGAATCGCAATAGGAACCGCGGAAACCACGAGAATCACCGATCGCCAAAAGCCGTAACTCCGAAGAAAACCGAACCTGCCGCCCTTGCCTGATCCATCGTCTGAACGTGGGTGTGTAAAGTAAGCGAACACAACCGCGAGCGTGACCAGAGTCATAAGCGAACGTATGCCACTACACGCTTCGACTACTTCGAGCTTTCGTGTATCGAAGGAATTTAGCGGCTTCAGCTCGATGATGTTCCCTTGGCGCAATACTGGAATACCCAGCATGCTCATGGACCATACGGCACACCGGGACGCGAATAACTGCAACGGGAAGGCGATCTTGTTGAAAATAATGGCCGGAATCGGAATCGCCAGGACCAAAAGCGCCAGCGGCACCCAAACGAACCGCAGAAAACGCAGGCCCCAGAAGTAAATCACCACCCCCGCAATCAGCAGGACGAGCGACATTCGCTGGCTGTAGAGCTCCGCGCCCGCGACGCCGATCCAAAGCGCGAATAACGCGAGGGCCACCGTCAAACCGCCCAGCAACGCCCATGGACGCGCGGGTGCAGCGGCCAGCTTGTCGCGTTCAAGCCAGAGTATGTATCCGATGATGACAGGGATTAGGAGGCCGTGGGAGTAATTCTCGTCGGTCCACCAGTGGGAAGAGAGTTTCACCAATACCGCGGCATAGGTGAAAAGAATCGCAGAGATGATGGCAAAGGCGCGCCAATAATGCTTGGTGGCCGGGACACTCATATCGGTTTTCCCCGAAGCTTCTTCACGAGAAAAGGGCAATTTCCCTCGTGAAACGCTAACTATCTAAGCAAATTTCGCTGACCCGGGGGTTAGTCGGTGTCAGAGCTTAACGCAAAACAACGGCTGGTGACAATGACGAACATCATCACCAGCCACAAAAAGGAGAAAATCCGAAACTTGAGGTATTTCCAGATTTAGTTGATGAACACCGTCGGAGCGTTGCTCCGTTGACCATTGATAATCAAAGTGAATTGAACCGTTCCGGCGGCCTTCAGTTCCGTGATCAGCCGCACCGTCACCTGGTCGAGACCCGGCAAAATGCCCTGTTCTCCCGCGAATTCGACCGGCAGGTTATAAACCCGACCGTCACTCAGCCGCGCTTCGACGGAGACTGACTCCGCGAAATTAGCTCTCACCTTCGCACCGAGATTGACGTCGTTGCTGGTGTTGCTGTTCGCTGCGCCTGCGCTGATACCGGTGGCGAAGAAACTGATCCGGGTTCGCTTGTCGGATCCGAAGTTGTTCTGCGTAAGAGTGTTCAAGCCGCTGGCTGTATAAGTCTGACCATTCAGCATGACAACAGTACCGTCATCGGCGTCAGTCGTCGTCATGATTCGCGAGCCACCGCGCTCAACGTTGACGACGCCGCTGCAAACGTAACCATCCTGCGATGAGACAATAACTTCCGACACGCCCAACTGCATGTTCGCGGGCATGAGGAACTTGATGCCAAACGGCGACACATAAAGCACGGGCACTGCCACACCGCCGACCGTCACGCTCAACCCACCAACTTCATACGGCAGCGTGCCGTCTGACAGGAGCGAAGCGAATTTGGTCTGCGATGTCATCGGCAGATTACCGACACCGCCAATCGCACCCAAACTCGAAGGCGCTATGGATGACATCGAACTCAATCCGTAGCCGAGGATTATCTGTCCAATCTCGACGCTGGTCCTGGCATTCGTAGCGGTCGCTTGCGCTAATGTCGTCTGCGTGATGCTGCGCAACAGCATCAAGTCACCCGCGATCGCCAGGTGCGAAGCGACGCGCGCGAGGTTGTTCTTGATGTTCGGAGTTGTTGCGTCCCTCGCCGCCAGACCTTTGCTGGCCTTGGCGAACAGATCAGCGGCCCTGATCTGATTGTCGATGAACGGGGACGTGGAACCAAACGAGGCGCTCTCGCTTAGGAATTCCACGTAAGCCTGTTCGATATCAAAAACAAGCGCGCCGATGTCGCTCACCAAGGCCGCGCTATTCACAGGACTATCAGAAGCGCCGGCATATTCTCCTGCTTGTCCGACGAGAACTTCCGCGCGTCCTTTCGCCCTGTTCACACTGTTAGGCGAGTTAGTGACCGTGATAGACACCGGAGCAGATGTCGTGCTTAACCCGGAGTTGTCCGTGGCGACCGCCGTCAGTGAATAGGTTCCCTTCGACGCATTGGTCCATACCGCACTCCACGGATTGCTCGTGTCGGTGCTGATCAGCGTACCGTTCCGGTAGAAGGCGACCTGCGTAACCGAACCGTTCGAATCGCTTGCCGTCGCCGCGAGCGTGATGTCGTTGCCCGCGACGAACGTGGAACCATTAGTCGGCACACTCAACGTAACCTGCGGCGCACCGGCGGTCGGACTCGGCGTTGGCGTCGGCGAAGGCGTAGGCACTGCGCCACCAAAGTAGATGCCGCTGATCGCCGCTGTCTTTCCGCTCACTTTGGTGACCGTGATCTTAACGCGACCACGAATGTCCCAAATCAGATACTGGCCACCGTTAAACTGAGAAATGGTGCGGCTGTCGAGCAGCGTGTTCGTGGCCCAATCGATCACGTCGACACGCTGTGTGCGATTGTTACCATCCCAGTCGAGGCCGTACATCGCAATGCGGTGCGTCTGGCCGTCCATCAGATTCAGGTCCACCATGAAGAACGAACTCGATTCCCAGCGTGCAGCAATGCGGTCGGTTCCATTGATCCTTTGTAGTGCTCGAACGTCCGAGGTCGATGATGACCAATTCGAGGTCGTGTTTCCAGAAACGCTCACTTGAGCGTAAACAGGATACTTTGTTGAGTCGTTGATCGTGTTATAGCCGTCGCCCCCGTATGTATTCTTCCAGTTGCCCTTAGTAGTCGTGTCCGACTGAACAAACGTGACACGGCTCGTTACGACCGGAGTCGGGGTCGGAGTTGGTGTCGGTGTCGGTGTCGGAGTTGGCGTCGGGGTCGGAGTTGGAGTTGGCGTCGGGGTCGGAGTTGGAGTTGGGATGGGCGTCGGCAGCGTTGTGCCGCCCTGAGCGGCCAGCAGCGCGTCGATGTTGGCTCCGGGGTCAGTGCCATCTGTCGCCTTGCCCTTGTAGGGAGAAGACGCCGCCAGTCGATAGTTTCCGGCCGCTAAGTCAACAAACCCGATCGCAGCCATAGTCTCAGGATAGAAATTGCCTACCGGATAAATCAGTTCAACGTTCCACGGCGCATTGACTTCCTTCGCAATCAGGTTTCCCGTAACGATTCCGCCCGGGAAGTAATAATCAATTGCCGGGTTGCCGATGCCCACACCACTCCCGAAAATCCCATACTCGTTGTGGCGCGCGATGTTGTTCCGATAGATGAACCCGCTATTTGGAGCATAGTCACTGACGACGGGTTGCGCGGTCTGAAGCACGGTATTGTGTTCGATGGTCACGTCCGCGGTCTTGTTGATTACAGTCGCAAACACGCCGTTGCTGCCGAATCGCGGACCGTCGACCTCAAATATGTTGTTAACGACCTTCACCCGACGGAGTCTGTTCTCAGTAGGCGCCGGCGCTTCATCCGCACCCAGCAGGAGCACTCCAGAACCCACACTACGTACGATGTTATTCGTAAACTGAACATCTTCAATGAGGGCCCAAGAACCTGAATCGCTCGGACGAGGCGTGAACACGATCGCCCTTCCAGCCTGAGCATCCGTCCAGTTGTTCTCGAAAATGTTCCCGTCAACCACGACCTGGCGAGCGTTCTTTAGCTCGAATAGATTCTTAACGCTCCAACGGATTCCGGCATACGATGGGTCGTTAAAGTACCAGGAAAGCGGCTTAAACACGTAATTGCGCCGAAACTCGATGCCGGTGTGAATAAGGTTGGGAATCGATGGGGGAGAGCCGCCAAACATGACGTTCTCGCCAGCTCCCTCAAGGTAATTGTTAATAATCTTAAACGGGCCCGGTCCATTCCAACACGCAATAGCTTGGGTGTCATATCCCCGACCGTGGCATTCACTGATCCACGAGTTTGTAATCTCCGTGCTTTTAGAATTTAACGCGACGCACCGCTGAACGTCTTGTGTGGGGCCGGCATGGATCCACGACTTGTCAATCACGAGGTCGTAAGGTACTTCTGCGAGCGTGTCCTGATTTGAACCTGTGGTGCCAAAATCAACGATGCGCGTTGCCTGCCCGGACGAGGGCGTCAGATCAAGTCCCAACAGTTTGTAGTGATGCGCGCCGGGCGCGGTCGCGAATACCGGCTCGGTGCTGTATAGCGACTTTACCCGAGCCATCATCTGCGCAACCTCCGGGGTTGGCTGCTTAGAAAAGAAATCGCGGACCGGAATCTCGGCGTAGCGCGACGACTCAATCGTAATGAAGGCCGTTCCAGACTTCTCGGGCAGCACACAGGGCCCAAAACAGGTGTAATCCTGGTTAGCTTCGAGAATGATTCGGTCACCAGGCTGCGCCGCGTTAATTGCTGACTGTATATTGCCGCCGACAGGTACGATTATTGTTGCTGCCTTGGTACTGGACGCGAAAGATATTGTGAGTAGTAAGACGAGTGAAGCGAAAGAAAATCGAAGTAAAGAACTAGCGACCAGAACGCCATGACACATTGGGGAATCCTCCGCTGAACTGGACGACCTGCCGCCGTCCTTGTATATGACTTCCCCATTTCGTGCGGTGTTACAGATGAATGTCAGACGAAGGTTTCAGTCCGGGGTGTGCAGATCAACACACGATGGACCAGCACGCAGAGTCCATTACAGACGGGGGACGGACTGATTAGTATTTACGGAATGAAGGTTGAAAGAAGAAACCGAACCGTGAGCAGCATGGGGTTGCTGTTAAATCTCGGAGTTGCAGCTGAAAACGACAAGACCTCGCCCACGCATAAGCAACTGGAACGCGGGCCTTCCCATAAGACGAAGCAATCGTTAACGGCTCTCTTCGATCGCCTTCGGCAACCAGACTATCTGGTCAGTTCAGTCCCAGACTCAACGGTTTTGCGTCCCTGCCTCGCGACAGGTTTGCCTTTATCGGAGCAATCAACTTGAAAGAACTTTTCCCTCCGCACGACGGGGGAGGCTTGTATTACACCGGATTGACTATTGTTTGTCAAGATTTAACTTTTCCGGTCACTTTGATGGAATCGTAGCTGGATCTGGCAGGGACTTGCGGGCGTAAATAGTGTAGGAGCGGTAATCATAAATTCGACTATATTCATCAGCCAATAGCTGCATCGCGTAGTCATATACTTGTTTCCCCAAAGCATCTCGATCTTTGCTCCGCTCGATGCTATAGGCAGTTTCAGGGTCGATGATGATGTAATCAAATCTTTTTTTACTGTTGTAGCCGAAGAGCGGATCGTTGAGCACATTTTCAGGAAAGCCGAGGCCGAAAGCCACTCCCGGATTCGCCGCTATCGACGACTGAGTAGTCGCGTTTTGTTGGAGAAAGGCCGCGGCCAGCTGAAAGCTATTTCGGTAGTTGTTTCGTTTGATCCTGTAAACCAGTCCCGCTACCTCCACAAACAGAATAGCACTCAACGCCAAAGCCGCTGTTTTCCCGAGCAGGTTTGGTCGCGCCCAGCACCACGCGATAAACAAGGCACACAACGTTAAGTAGAACGGGACGATATGGACCAGATAATAGTAGTTCTTTTGAGAATCGAAAATCGTCAACCCGATAAAGTAGATCAACGTCATCCCGAGCAGAAATTTGTAATTCGCCGTGCGCCGAATTTCGCGAACAAGAAGACTTCCAAATAAGCCAACCACGTACAGCACCAGAAACAGAATCTTGATGCGAGTAGCGGTCGAGTCGCGTGGCCCCAATCCGAAATTGGCCAGGTAGCGATATTCGAATTCGAGTTTCAGCCCAGTGAGTGGCGAGAACAGCCCGACGAAGCGGCTGCCGGTATTCTCGTCACTACCCATCGTAGCGTTCGCGAGAAACTGGCTGAAAAAGCTTGATGGGTCCTGAAGAATATATGAACCCCACGCAACTCCACCGATCACGTACGGTATTAACGCGATAGCCACATGCTTGATGCCGATACGCTTCCGATCGAAATAGAGTGACAGAAAGAGCAATCCGAAAAATGGCAGCAGGCCCATCGGATGCGTAAGCCCGCTCATCACGACCAAACTCTGACTGACCAAAATGGCCCAGACCAGCGAGCGCTCTCGCAACCCTAAGTAAGTTGCAAATCCGGCAAAACCCAAGGACGCACTCATCATATCCATCCGACCGGATGAGGCGCACACAATGAAAATGTAGTCACACGAAAGTAATGTAAGGACAAGGAAGCCCAGCATGGGTCGTTTGAACAGGGACCGCACGATGATGAACCATGAGACAAGGGCTACAAGCCCCCAAACGATGGAGAGACTGCGAGTAGAAAACACACCAAACCCGAACACTCGATACCAAATCGACAGCGCGAGCGGCTGCAGCGGCATAATCCAATACGTATGATCCTCCATGCCTTTGAAGGGAGTTGCGAAAGTTTCCAACACCGTCGTAGCAAACTT
>DASRPN010000167.1:0-18644 GCA_035646355.1 Pyrinomonadaceae bacterium
CACGCAATCGAAACGGTGGTTTCGAGTGTCCAACATCGCCGTGCTCACGGTCGTCGCGATCACGTTGCTGGTCTTTCTGCACTATTTTTACGGCATCGAAAGTTTCGAACCGATCGCGCCTTACCTCACGATTGCGCTGCACACAGTAGTTGCGTTTCTCAGTCTTTGCGCGGCGATTCTTTTGGCGCGGCCTGAGCGCGGGCTCATCGCGATGTTCCTTGGCAACACTTCAGGTGCCGTTGTCGCACGCCGCATGTGCCCGGTGTTGTCAATCGTGATCCTGCTGGGTTGGATTAGAACCAATGCCCGCAGCGACGGATGGTTCAGCGCCGGTTTTGCGACCGCAGCCTTTGTTCTAGCGATCCTCGTGTTGCTCGCCGGTCTCATCTGGTGGACTGCCGTTTCGCTCAACCGTACCGACCGCGAACGCCGGCTCGCGAACCTCGCGCTGCAACACAGCGAAGCACGTTTGAGCGCGCTGCTGGAACAACTTCCGGTCGGCGTCGGACTTACCGATTCCCAGGGACGCATCCTCGTTAGCAATTCACTCTTGAATGCTTTTGTAGGAGATCTAATTCCTTCCGCCGACGATGCATTGAGCACTCGTTGGCGTGGATGGGACGTGGAAGGACGCGAGCTGCCTCGTTCGGAATGGCCCGGTGCACGGGCTCTTCGCGGTGAGCAGGTCAACGGTGGGATGGAGTTTCTTTACACGGCCGATGACGGAAAGCAGATCTGGACACGCATTGTCAGTGTTCCGTTTCGCGATCAAGACGACAAAGTTGCCGGCGTCGTCATTGTCGTCCAAAACATCGACGAACAGCGACGTGCCGAGGACCGGCTCGACGTACTTGTTCGCGTCAGCGACCTGATTAGAACCCTGCAGGATCCGTATGAATTGTCGTACGCAGTGGCGCAGACGGTCGGCATGCATCTCAACGTGCGGCGTTGTTTGTTCAACGAGACCGACGTCGAGCGCGACCTCGAGATAGTGCATCGCGATTATTGTGACGGCGCGGATTCAGTGGCGGGCGAGCATCGCATTTCCGAGTACAGCAGCATCACGTCCGCGGACATGGAGCGGGGAAAGACCGTTATCAACTTTGATTCGAAGATCGATCCACGCACGGCCGCGGATTACGAGCGCAGTTACGCACCAAACGGCGAGCGGGCGTATGTTGCGGTGCCGTTGATGCGGGACGGTCGCTGGGTGGCTTCGCTGTGGGCCAGCGATGACAAGCCGCGGCAATGGAGCAGGGAGGAAGTATCGCTGTTGCAATCCGTGGCCGAACGCACGTGGACCGCGATTCAAAAGCTGCGCGCGGAAGCCGAGCGCGAACAATTGCTCCAGCGAGAGCAGGAAGCGCGTGACGCAGCGGAGAAGGCAAACCAACTTAAGGACGAGTTTCTGGCGACGCTGTCTCACGAGTTGCGCAATCCGTTGAACGTGATTCTCGGTTATTCGGAGTTGCTGCTGCGCATGCCGGAGATCGAACGCTCGTCGCGGTTGGCTCAAATGGCGGAAGCGTTAAGACGCAACGCGCAGTCGCAATCGCAATTGATCAACGACCTGCTCGATCTATCGCGTTTGCAACGCGGCAAGATCTCGTTGAATCAGGAGACAGTTTCACTCGCGGCGATCATCGACAGTGCGGTGGAGACAGTTCGTGCCGACGCGTCGTCGAAAGGCATCGACATCCGTTTGCTCGGCAACGATCAGCTTTTGCTCGTCGATGGCGACCGTTTGCGGTTGCAGCAGGTCGCCTGGAACCTGTTGAATAACGCGGTGAAGTTTACGCCGCACGGTGGGAGCATCGATATCGGTTTGAAGAATGAGAATGGAAGCGCGGTGCTGGTCGTCGCCGATACAGGGCAGGGAATAGATCCCGCTTTTCTGCCGCACGTGTTTGAGATGTTTCGCCAGGCCGACAGCAGCAACAGCCGGCGTCATGGCGGACTCGGCATCGGTCTCGCACTGGTGCAACAACTGGTCCAACTTCATGGCGGAACGATCCAGGCTCACTCGGAAGGATCGAACAAAGGTTCGCGATTCACTGTGCGTTTGCCGTTGTTGCGTGAAACAGGGCCACTCTCTTCGTCGGTGCTTGCGGTGTCGGCGGCGGCGAAGTTGGAAATTGCGCCGCGCACGAGTGTTTTGATTGTCGACGATTCCGAAGACACGATCGGGATGCTTGAACAGTTACTGAAGATGAGCGGCGCGAACGTGACGACCGCGACCAATGGCAAAGACGCGCTGCGACTTGCTTCGGAACATGAATACGACGTGATCCTGTCAGATATCTCGATGCCCGAAATGGATGGTTTTGAGTTTTTGCAGAGACTGCGAAAGATAGATGGACGGCAACACGTTCCGGTTGTTGCGATCACCGGCTTTGGCCGCGGCGACGACATTGAACGAGCGCGTGTCGCCGGCTTCTATTCACACCTGACCAAACCACTCAACCTCGACGCTCTCGCCGAAGTGCTGGCCCAACTCGCCCGCCACCAGCGCGGCCGCGGCATCGACAGTCACGACCGCTCTCCCGACACCGATTACGACGCCACCGCCGGCCCGGCGTGTTAGCCTAACTTCAATGACTAACGCGATCGAAGTTGTCGACGTCCATAAAACTTATCAGGCGCGGAAAGGCGAGGTGGTCCATGCGCTGAACGGGATTTCGTTCCAGGTTCCGCAAGGGCGCATCTATGGGCTACTCGGTCCCAATGGCGCCGGCAAATCGACACTCGTAAAGATCCTCAGCACGATCACGCCACTCTCCTCGGGGCGCGCATCGGTAATGGGTTTCGACGTTACGCAACAGCCGCTCGCTGTGCGCGAACAGTTGGCCGTCGTGCTACAGCAGACGGCGACAGAAAACCTCTTAACGGTTCGCGACAACCTGCTGATCTACGCTTACCTTCACGGTGTAAAACCAGCAGCCGCTCAGGAACGACTCAAAGACGTCGTCGAAGAGTTTGAAATCGGCGAACGATTGCGCGACACGGTGCAGGAGCTGAGTCTTGGTACCAAACGTCGCATCCAGGTGGCGAAGATTTTCATGCTGGACACGCCTGTCATCATTCTCGACGAAGCCACGACGGGCATGGATCCGTTAATGAAACGTCGGGTGATGGATCGTTTGCGTGCCGAAGCGCGAAACGGACGCACGATCCTATTGACCACACAGGTCCTCAGCGAAGCAGAAGAGTTGTGCGAGAGCATCATGATCCTGGACCAGGGGCGCGAGATGGCTTCCGGCTCATTGCGCGAGCTCCGCGCCCTATCGACGCACATGTTTCGCGTGAGTCTCGTATTTGGCGACACGAATGGCGACTTAATGGGCCGCCTTCGAGCGCTCAACCCTGTCGAGTTGCAAGTGGAAGGAAACAGTGCGGAGATGGTGTTTCATGGCGAGGAGTCGTCGCTGCTGGGTAAGCTTGCCGAGATCTCTCGCGAGACTCCGATACTGCAATTTGAAGTACGTGGGCCAACACTCGAAGAGGTCTTTATCGCATTGATGAAGGAAACGAAATGAGTGGCATCGGAGCGGTCTTTTACCGTGACTACCGGCAGCGAATGACGAACATCGCATTCGTGTTTTGGGATCTGTTCGTGCCGCTCGCTTATCTGATTCTGTTTGGCCTAGGTTTTGAGCGCATGCTCGGCGGCGCGATCGCGGTCGGCGGTGAGGGCTTTGGTTACATTGCGTTCCTTTTGCCCGGTGTGCTGGGAATGGTCACTTTCTCAGTCGCGATGAATACATCCTGGGGGTTTTTCATGGACAAAGACTCCGGGATCTTCTACGAATTGCTCACCTATCCCATCACGCGACTGCAACTACTCATCGGCAAGATCAGTTTCAATCTTCTGCTGGCCCTCATCGGTTCAATAATGGCGATCGTCACCGGCGTCGCGTTCATGAACGCGACGATTCGTTGGGATCTCCTGCCGCTGACAGCGGCGATCGTCGTAGTCGCGACGGCCGAATGGTTCTTTCTTTTCAGTGTCTTCGCGATCAAGTTCGCTCGCATGGACACTTTCAACACGTTACTCAGCGCGATGTACATCCTGCTAATGTTTCTCAGTTCAATGTTCTACCCGCTTCCGGACCTGCCGTTCTGGTTTCGCATTCCTGCATACCTCAACCCGATGACGTGGCAAGTCGATCTATTACGCTTCAGCTTGTTGGGTGTGGGTACTACAACGACACTGCTGTTGGAAGGCGTCGCCGTCATCGTCTTCGGCGTAATCTGTCTCTCGCTTGCGGTCCGCGCCCTGAACCGGGCCGACTAATCGGCTTACTCAATCGTCAGGCAACGAAGCGCTGAACAGCGGTTGGCCTGCTAGCGACGTATAAAAAGCAAAGACAACCATGGCAACCATCACGACAAGCGCGATAACGTAATCACCCGCATACCAGGCCGAGAAATCCGACGTGATTGGGTAGAAGATCATCACGTGCAGCAGGACACATCGCAACGTTTCAGAATACCGCTGTTCCATTACGATGATGGACCAGCTTGCGAGTAATGAAGCACGGCCCCGATTCCCGCGCCGAGGAACAGGCCATAGGCGACGCCCCAGAGCAACATTCCGCTTTGGCCGGCGACGGCTTGATGGAGCGCGGAGCCGAGAAAGTATCCGATCGAGTTAGCGACGAAGAGAATCACGGCGAACTTCGGAACGGAATTCATCCGTTTGAATCCCGCCGCGAATACAACCGCCATCAAGATCGATCCAGCGAGTGACCCGACCCACTCGCCAGCGCTCCGACGCAACATGGAATAGGACACCACCCAACCAACTGCATAAACCAGAAACGCTAGGCCGAACAGAAGATAAAACTTCGGCAAACGCCACCGGCCGACAACTAGCGAACCTAAAACTGCGCCACCTAACAATATAAAAAGCCCGGTCCATACTACGTAAGATCCAGTGACGCGGAAACGCTCGTACAACCACGGTTCGCCGAAAGCAACGGTTGCGAATACAACCAAACTAACCAGGCAGAACCCAATTGCTCCGGTTACCACTGATCGCGCGAGCGAAGGCACTGATCGATTGTCAGACATGTTGCTCAACATAAGCTATTTCGGGTTCAGAAGGAACGCGAATTTGCAGAGCGACAGGATCTCAAACGATAATCGCGCGCGTTATGAAACAACTGAGAACCCTTTACGACCCAATCGAACCCTACGACAGCGGACACATTTCAGTCTCTGAAGTTCACCAGCTCTATTACGAACAGTCCGGTAACCCGAATGGTAAGCCGGTCGTGTTTCTGCACGGTGGTCCAGGTGCGGGTTTAACGCCGGATTATCGACGATTCTTCGATCCGCAAGCGTATCGCGTGATCCTTTTCGAGCAACGGGGCTCGGGAAGAAGCATCCCGCATGCTTCGCTCGAGAACAATACGACGTGGGATCTGGTTAGCGACATCGAAAAGATACGCGAACACTTCGGCGTCGAACAGTGGCTCGTGTTCGGTGGTTCGTGGGGCAGTACGCTTTCACTCGCCTACGCTGAGACGCATCCTGAGAGAGTGCGCGGATTGGTTCTTCGCGGCATTTTTCTTGGTCGACAGAATGAGACGCGTTGGTTCTACGAAGAAGGCCAGGGCGCGAGCGCGATCTTCCCTGAAGTATGGGAACAGTATGTACGAATTATTCCGGAAGCTGAGCGCGGCGACATGATCCGCGCTTACTATCGACGCCTCACGAGCAATGATCCGGCAGTGCGTCTTGAAGCAGCGCGATTGTGGTCGTTGTGGGAAGCGAGCGCCTTAAAACTAATTCCGAATCAAAAGTTGATCGACGAGTTTACAGAGCCTGAAATGGCGATCGCAGTTGCGCGTATCGAGTGTCATTACTTCATCAACAACTGCTTCTTCGAAACGGATAATTATTTGATCGAGAATGTCGATCGTATTCGTCACATCCCGGCTGTGATTGTGCATGGGCGATACGACATTGTTTGCGCCTTCATGAATGCCTGGGATCTGCATCTAGCCTGGCCCGAAGCGGAGCTCGAGATCATTCCCGATGCCGGTCACTCCGTAACCGAACCAGGAATCTGCGACGCGCTTGTCCGAGCAACGGACCATTTTCGGTAGGTTGGTCGGACGTTTCCCGCAAAGGCGCCAAGGCGCAAAGATTTCTTAAAACACGAAAACAGGACGTCTTTGCGCCTTGGCGCCTTTGCGGGATAGTTCGCTCAACGGGCCGATTGCGTCGAACTTGCTGTGGCCGACTTGTTCCACGGTGGTGGGTTGACGCCGAGCAGGTGACGGACGAAAAAGTCGTATTGTTTGTGAGCTCCATACGCAGCATAACGATCGCCACGCGCGGCGCCGTGGTTCGCGCCAGGGACGACCAGCAGATCAAAATTCTTGTTCGCCTTGATCAGCCGGTGGACCACTTGCATCGTCGACGACGGATCGACATTCGTATCCATCTCGCCGACGACAAGCAGCAACTCACCCTGCAATCGATGCGCGTTGTCGACGTTTGACGAGGCAGAATAGTGCGGACCGATGGGCCAACCCATCCACTGTTCGTTCCACCAGATCTTGTCCATCCGGTTGTCGTGACAGCCCGCATAAGCAACAGCCGCTTTGTAAAACTCCGGATGAAACAACAGCCCGCCGAGCGCGTTCTGCCCACCCGCAGAACCGCCATACAACCCAACGCGCGAAATGTCGTACCACGGATACTTCGCCGCCACCGCTTTGTGCCAGAGGATCCGATCCGGAAAACCAGCGTCACCGAGGTTCTTCCACGCGACGTCGTGAAACGCCTTGGAACGGTTGGAAGTCCCCATGCCGTCAATCTGGACCACGATAAATCCGACCTCCGCCTGGGCCATCATCGACGAGTAGCTAAGAAACGACTTCGGCACGAACGATCCTTGTGGTCCGGCATAAATGTTTTCGATCACCGGATACCGTTTCGCCGGATCGAAATTCGTCGGCCGAATGATCACGCCCCATATGTCGGTCTTTCCATCGCGACCCTTGGCGGTGAAGACTTCCGGCGCCTGCCATCCCGCTTTGACGAGCTCGCTTGTATCGCCGCGTTCAACGGTTGCGACGAGCGAATTATCAGCGGTCTTACGCAGTTCAACTACGTTCGCCAGATCGAGACGCGAATAGTTGTCGACGTAAAACTGACCGTCGTTTGAGTAAGTCGCATTGTGGTTTGCGTCGGCGGTTGTAAGTTCCGTCAAACCAGTGCCGTCGAAGTTGACGCGAAAGAACGACAGGAAGTAAGGGTCCTTGCCGGGACGCGTCCCTCCCGCACTGAACCAGATCTGGCGTTTAGCTTCGTCGACCCGCGGCACCCCGCGAACGACCCACTCGCCGCGCGTAATCTGGTTCTTCACCGTGCCCGTCGCGCCGTCGTAAAGATAAAGGTGGGCCCAACCGTCGCGCTCCGACATCCAGATAATCTCTTTGCCGTCGTTTACGTCATAGCGATACCTCCGGCCCGAGTCGGCAAGGCTTCCGTTCGCGTTACGATAACTGAAAAAGGTCTTTGGTTCGTCGGAGATAACCGCGCGTGCCTGCCCGCTCGTGTTGACCTCGATCACGCGGTAAACCTGATGACCACGTTGGTTGTATTCAAACGTGAATGCGCTGCTGTCTTTTCGCCAGGCCGGATCGAAGATCTCGTACGGATTTGGAAACAACGCGTTGTCGACGTTCATCTGCCTCCGCGTTGCAACATCGAACAGCACGGGTTGTTCGAGATCGAGTACGTCGCCCGGTTTGGCGTAAACGATTGACGAGAACTTCGGCTGGATCTGGTCCTCCGGCGACGACTCGATGAAACGCACTTCGCGACGATAACCGGGCCGTACACGATAGACCGCGATCTTTGTCGAATCAGGTGACCAGACGATTGTCCGCGCGTTGTAGTAGTTGCCTTCGGAGCCATCGGTGCTCAGGACGATCGAATCGCGGGACTCAACTGGTCGCACGACGAGGTTGTAGTTGTTGATCGATGCTTCCCATTTGCCGTCGGGCGATTTGAGAGGCGGCTGAGGACGATTTCCCGGCGCCGGAGGATCGACTTTGGTGCAAGCAGAGTCGGCGATCGTGCAGCGGACGGCGGTGCCGTCGATCGTTGCAGTGAATGACGTAACGTTGTTGTCGAACCGGAGTTGCGTCATCGACAAGTCCTGCGGCTTGTACGTGTTTGACGTTAGTTTCGAAAGAGAAGCGGCAATCTTTTCATGATCGAACGCCGGCTGTTTCTTGAGTGTGTCCGCGTCGAAGATCACATACTCATTCGCGCCGCGCGATAACTTGCGATACCAGAAGCGATGCGTGTTGCCGATCCATACCGGCGTACCGGCAATGTCGATTGCGGCGGCTTCATACGTCGTGCGTAAACCGTTGGCCCGTTCGTAATCCGCAGCGGTGCCCTGCGCGTAAACGTGCGGCGTGAAAGACGCACAGATCAGGAAAAGAATCGCAAGTGTTTTCATGAGTTCCTCACTTGATGGCAATGGGGTTCACGATTGCCTGCACGGCGCCAGTGATGCGGGTTGGACCAAGCGTGAACAGAAATTCCCACGCCTGATCTTTCACCATCTCTTCGGTATTTATGTTCTCGAGTATGTGAATGCCGTTCCGCGGGATCAGGATCTGGTGTACCTCGAAAATACCCGCGTCCTTTTCAAACGGGATCACTTCGAGGCTCCACGTGTCGGAACCGACCATTGCTACGCCTAGACTTGCGAGATAGCGCGCGCCATCGCGGCCGAGTCCCGGAGCCGCCGATCCAAAGCGTTTGTTGTCCTTGCCGAGCAGCTTCAGCCAGCCCGTATAAAAGAGCACTACGTCGCCTTTTTCGATCGACTTGATTCCTTGGCGTTTCATCGCGCCTTCGATTTCAGCGCGGTTGAAAGCGGTGCCTTCTTTAACGATCTCGGTCTGAAGGTAACCCGACATGTCGAGCACGACGCCGCGCGTGGCGATCGCCGGGACATTCTCGATTCCGAGTTTTTTTAGACCGTCAGTGAGGGCAAAGTCGATACCGCGATTGCAATTGTAATAGAGATTGTCGATGCCGATGTGGCCCAGGCCGTCGAGTTGACTGCCGACTCCGGCCCAGCCGTTGATGAGGTCGTCGTTGTAGGTAGTCTTGGTTGGACCAATCGTGGAGCCGGCGTTCTGTCCGGGCTGGACGATCGTGATCGCAAAGGTGCGTGGCGGATAGGCGGGAGTGTCTTTATTCGTCTCGATACCGAGGCGATAGGCTTTGCCCTTCGTAACCAATTTACTGGCGGCAATTGTCTTTTCCGGCGTTATGTTGTTGACGTTGCCGATCTGATCGGTTGGTCCAAACTTCGACGCCGTCAGGCACGGGCCTTGAGCAGCGGCGTCAAAGGCGCAGCCCGCCATCACGCAGAGCGCCGCCAGTTTCGCAAGAGGGTTCATTTGCTTCAGTCTCCATTTCACCTTCGCAGCACGGGTCAGGGCCGCGAAGGAAAATCGTTCGGATGTGCGCGAAACTATTGCGCGCGGTTTTGATAACGTGCGCGCATGGAACGCTGTGAATCGGAATTGATTGCATTGCGCCTGGCTAGTTCGCGCGAGTCGGCACTCTACTTCTACATCGCTCCGCTCGGCAAGGGATAACGCGAGGTTAGGCGGGTTCCCCGTTGACTCGTCCGTAGTAGCCACAGCCCTAACGATTCATGTTAAGTTGTGAGCGTCAGGTCGTTTTGTAAACTTCTGAGAACTGATCAATCACAATGGCAAAAGCGAAGCGAATAAAGGGGATAGACTGCGACGATATGGCCTCAGTGGGCATTCGGTTAGTGCTCGAGACGAGGTATGAAGAGATGTACGGGTTTCGTGAGGCGGCGCTTGACTGGTCCGATCCCGAAGGTGTGCATTCGATGCGCGTCGCGTCCCGGCGCCTGCGCGGCGCGATGCGCGACTTCATGCCGTACCTGCGTCAACGTGGTCTAACTTCCGTGTTGAAACGTGCGAAGAGTGTTGCCGCAGCGTTGGGAGAAGTTCGAGATCAGGACGTGGCGATCATCGCGTTGGAAAAGATCCAGAAAGAAGCTCCGGACGCCATGTCTGCTGCTCTCCAACAACTCGTCGACGAACGGAAAGAGCGACGCAACGACTCGCGCGAGAAGTTGAGCTCGATTTTGATTGCGAGCGAGATGAAAGAAGCAAAGACGGAGTTCATGTCGCGCATCGAAAAAGCGACTGCGGTGCGAAAAGCGAGTGGTGGGGCGCAGTCGCAGCCTACTTATTCGAAAATGGCGGCGACGGTGATTCTCGAACGGCTGAAGGAGCTGGAGACGTTGAGCGAGAGTTTGTATCAGCCATTCGAGATCGAGGCGCTGCACGACATGCGAATCGGCGCGAAACGTTTGCGCTACGCGATGGAACTGTTTCAACAGTGCTGGGGACGATCGCTGCAAACGTTTGCGAAGAATGCGGCCAAGCTACAAACGGCGCTCGGCGACCTGCACGATTGCGACGATTGGATCGAGAGTCTTGGTAAACGTATCAGCCAGGCGCGAAATCAGAAGCGCGACGATCAGGTGGCGGCTTTCATTTGGTTGTTGAGTCACTTCGTGAAGATCCGCACGAAACACTTGCGGCAGGCGTACGATCTTTGGGGTGAGTGGGAGACTAATGACGTGAGTGGTCAGGTGCGGCAGGCGCTTCAGTAGCGCGCCGGGGAATAAAAACCTCACGACGTCCGAACAAGCGCGCGTCGATCGAGAACGCTCCTGGTCCAAGCAGGGCGATTGCTCCGGTCAAGCCCACAACCTGGACCACGTCATTATTCGAAAACGCCAGGCTGAGACTTGCCAACCCAATCGCTACCGCAACAAGCGGTGTCATCAATCCTAATAACAAGAGAATAGCGCCGGTCAGTATCGGCACTTTGACTAACCAGCCACCCGCCGCCGCAGTCGCCTGTGTAACCAACATAAACGCGACCAACGCGCGCAACAGGAGCAACCCCAATCCGGGCCAACCAGCAGGGAACGCTGGAAACAGTTTTTGCAGAAAACGACCCCCTTCGCTTCGAGCGGTTTTCAAGACCGTCTGTCAGTACGGCTTCGCGGCCGTAGGTGATCCGCCGAAGCCCATCGGGCGGTACCGGCGAATCGGCGGGGCACAGCCGCCGCCACATCAGGCGGCGAAGCCGCACGGTAAGACGTACAACTCGATGCGAGCCGCAGCAGTCAACGTACGACACTGTCGAGCCCGTATTTCTACTGTACTGGTAGTGAGAGGAGGGCGAATCCAGAGATAAAGGTAACTTTGAATAACTCTTTGGAGTTATCGAAAGCCGTGGGTTAGAGCTGGATGATGCCGCGGCGGATGCCGATCGAAACGGCCTGAGTACGATCGGAGGCGCCGAGCTTTTCCATAATGTGTTTGATATGAACCTTGACGGTCTCTTCTGAGATGAACAGTTTTTTGGCAATGTCACGATTCCGATTCCCATCCGCCACTTGCCGCAGCACTTCTACTTCTCGCTCGGTGAGATTTTGATCACTCATATGCTCGGCAAGCTGTGACGCGATCTCCGGAGGGATCCGTTTCTTTCCGGCGTGCACCTGACGGATCACGTCGAGCAACTCCGACGGCGGCATGTTTTTAAGCAGGTAACCCCGCGCTCCCGCCTGCAACGCACGATGGATCTCAACGTCACCCTCAAACGTCGTCAACATAATGATCCGCGCTTCAGGAAACTCGCTCCGGAGCGCGATCACGATATCGATCCCACTCATGTCCGGAAGCCGCAGATCCATGAGCGTCACGTCAGGCAGGTGTTGCTTGAAAAGCTGAATCGCCTCAGCGCCGTTCGACGCTTCCGCGACAAGCACCATGTCGGGTTGGTTGTTGACGAGCGCCGCTATTCCTTCACGTAGCAGGGGATGATCGTCGACGCTGAACACTCGTATTTGATCGCTCATTGCTTGCCTTTCGAATTACGCCTCGCAGCACCGCGTTTGAATCGACTAAACCAACCATTCGCCTCCGGAGAAACAAAAGCGATGTCACCCGGGATCGACAACTCCACCTCCGTTCCCGCACGCGCGCGGCTCCAGACACGAAACCGCGCCCCGATACTTTCGGCTCGTTCTCGCATTCCGGCCAAACCCCAGTGTCCATCGCGTCCGGAGTCGAGCACGTTCTGATCGATCCCGGTACCGTCGTCGCGAACAGAAACGCGCAGATGTTTCGCCGAATATTCCAGTTCGACTTCGATCTTATTCGCCTGCGAATGATGAAACGCATTCGCCAAAGCTTCACGCCCGATGCGATAAACCTCATCCCGAATGATCGGTTGCAGTTGACGATGCGTACCTTCGACGATCACTCGATAATCTTTCTCGCCATTCGTCGCAAATTGTTTTCCAGCCTCTGCAAACGAGGTCTCGAGATCGTCGGCATTCTCGGTCGTGGACCGCAGTCCGCGAACAGCGTCACGTCCTTCGTTTACCACCTGGCGCATCAACTCCATCACGCGACCGACGATCGGTTTCGCAGGCGAATCGGCAGGCAGATGTTCGCTCGCGACGTGCAACTGCATCGATGCGCTTACAACTCCTTGTAGCAACGTGTCGTGCAGATCCTGAGCGATACGTATGCGTTCCGCCAGTCGCTCTTCAAAGCGGAGATGGAGTTGCGTCCTGACCTGATGCAGGTGATAACGATAAAGCGCGAACAGTACAACTAAACCCGCCAGCAACAACGAGATGCGGAACCACCACGTGCGCCAGAACGGCGGTGTTCCAGGGACGATCGCAACAATAATCACTCCGCCACCTTTACCAGGCAACTCGAATGCTGACACTTGAGGAACATAGCCCGGATCGACAAGCAGCGCGGCGTACTCCGTGCCGAGATGCGTTGAACTGCTCCAGGTAGTGTCAGGTTGAATGTTCGTAAACGGCTGATCTGCGTATGGCTGGACGTACCACGCGCCGCTGCGCGCATACAAAACGATCCGCTGTTCGCTGCGAGCACCAGTGACGCGACCGCTGATCGTAGCGAGCTCGAGTCCACCGCCTTTATCGGCTCGCGGTATGTTGGTCCATTCGATCGCCGGCCTGGTTCGATCGGTAGCGCAACCGCTCATCAGTAAAACTACGGCCACGCCTAAACTGAATCTGAAGACATTCAAGGGGATACTTCCGCAGTCGTACCACCATCGTGGTACTTAAAAACCCTGAAATCCAGTGATGCGTCAATTGTTCGGAGCGGAAACAATGATAGTGCAAAATTGAAAAATAAAGGAGCAGTCATGAAGAACACTACAATTATTCTTGTTCACGGAGCTTTTGCAGACGGTTCGGGTTGGGGCGAGGTGATCCCTTTACTCGAACAGGACGGTTACGAAGTCATCGCCGTGCAAAATCCGCTCACTTCTTACGCCGACGACGTTGCAACCACTCGCCGCGTGATCGACGCGCAAGAGAAACCAGTTGTGCTCGTGGGCCATTCGTACGGCGGTGCGGTGATTACGGGCGCCGCAGTCGGAGCTAAGAACGTAAAGGCATTGGTCTATGTCGCCGCCTTCGCTCCGGACGCCGGTGACAACTTGCAGGCGTTGCTTCAGAAGTATCCTTCGAAAATTGGCACCGCATTAGTTCCCGATGCTGCTGGTTTCTTGTATATCGATCGATCGAAGTTTAAGGAAGTGTTCGCCGCGGACGTTCCGGATGGCCAGCGCAGCATCATGAACGCCGCACAGAAACCGGTTCACTCGACGATCTTCGCACAACAGTACGAAGCTGCGGCGTGGAAAGAGATTCCAAACTGGTATCTCGTCGCCACCGAAGACCAGGCGATCAATCCTGCGTTGCAACGTGTGTTTGCGGAACGGATCAAAGCGACGACAGAAGAGGTAACTTCGAGCCACGTTCCGTTTGCGTCAAAACCTGCTGCGGTAGCTCGCTTTATCGGACAGGCCGCGGAAGCAACTTCGCAGCGCGCTGCGACCAGCGCCTGAGTGGTGTCTTAGTTTCCTCTGTGTATCTTGCGGTCCTCCGCGTCTCTGCGGTTGTATGTTTTGCGGTTCTTTTACCGCAGAGTCGCGGAGGACCGCAGAGGTACGCAGAGAATGGTGGCAAACTAAGACACCACCAGCGCCTGAGCAGAGTAATCGGCAGACGGCACTTGTTGTTATCATGTGGGGGCAATGTCTAATCCAATTCATATTCTGCTGCAAACAACGATTCCGTCTGCCGAAGACGACTGGAATATCGACCGGTTTTCTTTACTGGCCGATCATCTCGCATCGATCAAGGATGAAAGTGGCGCACGGCTTTACGAGGTAACGAAGCGCAATCGCGAGACCAACGCGCAAGGCGACGACGTCGTACTAAGCGAACTCCATAACAGCCACATTCATCAGCTCTGGCTGTTTGCGGTCGAAGTCGGCCAAGGGTTGACGACTAACGACTGTAGCGGCATCACGCGCTTTTACCAGCGAGGCGGCGGTCTGCTGACGACACGCGATCACCAGGATCTCGGTGCATCGCTCTGTACTTTGGGAGGCATCGGCCGCGCTCATTTCTTTCACAGCAATAACCTCGATCCGGATCAATCACGTCACGTTGCCGACGATCACGATACGACCTCCATCTCGTGGCCCAACTATCACTCAGGCAGCAACGGTAACTATCAGAAGATCACTCCGACCGAGCCGCTTCACGAACTGCTGCGAAACGAAGACAACGCATCAGGCGCGATCGAATACTTCCCGGCGCATCCGCACGAGGGCAGCGTTGGTGTGCCTGAAGGTGAAGATCGCGCGCGAGTAATTGCGACTGGTCGCAGTCAAACCACGGGTCGAGATTTCAATCTGATTGTGGCCCTCGAAAGGACAGACCACCCGGAGCGTGGTCTATCAGGCCGCGCTATCGCCGAATCGAGTTTTCATCATTTTGTCGATTACAACTGGGACACGTTGAAAGGCTGTCCGAGCTTCTTACTCGAACCTCCAGGGGATGAGATCCACCGTGATCCCGCGAAACTCAACGATGTGAAGACTTACGTCCGCAATGTGGCGCGATGGTTAACCCCGGCGAAGTGACGATCCGCGTTCATGAATCAGGCGGCACGCAAAGTCCAGCGGACCTACCTCACGCTCCAACTTTTTAACACTCTCGCCGCCTCGCTAATCTGGGGCATCAATACTCTGTTCCTGCTGGACGCCGGCTTGAACAATCTCGAAGCGTTTACAGCTAATGCATTTTTCACAGCGGGCTTCGTGTTGTTTGAGATTCCCACCGGTGTGGTTGCCGATCTGCGTGGGAGAAGAACCTCGTACCTGCTTGGGTTACTGACGCTCGCGATCTCCACGGGGTTGTATCTCTTGATGTGGTACATGCGTGCGCCTTTCTGGGCCTGGGCCATTGCATCGTTACTGCTCGGTTTGGGGTTTACGTTTTTGTCAGGCGCCTTCGAAGCGTGGCTTGCCGACGCGTTGGACCATGCGGGCTTGAAGGAAAGTTTGGAGTCCGTGCTTGCGAAAGGCGAAATTGTTGAAGGTTCAGCAATGCTTGTCGGATCGGTTGCCGGTGGGGTGATCGCGCAAGCGACGAATCTCGGCGTTCCGTATGTAATTCGCGCGGTGCTGCTGGTCCTTAACCTGATCTTTGCGTTCGCGTTGATGCACGACATGGGCTTCACGCCCGCGAAACGCAAACGTGCCACTGAAGAGATCAAGTCGATCCTGCAAGCGTCGATCAAACACGGGTTAGGTAATCGACCTGTCAGGTGGATCATGTTTACAGCGCCGTTTACTGGTGGCGTTTCGATGTATGCTTTTTATGCCATGCAGCCTTACTTGCTGGAGTTGTATGGCAAAAGCACCGCGTACAGCGTCGCGGGACTCGCGGCTGCGATTGTCGCAGGAGCGCAAATTGCCGGCGGTTTGCTTGTTCCTTACATAGCGCGAGTATTCAGCCGGCGTACGACGGTTTTATTCGTGGGTCATGTGATTAGCGTGATCGTTTTAGCGGTGATCGGATTCGTGCCGAACTTCTGGGTGGCTGTGAGTCTGCTCGTCTTGTGGGGACTGATGTTTTCCGCCGTGTCTCCGATTCGTCAGGGATTCCTCAACGCACTGATCCCCTCACAGCAACGTGCGACCGTTTTGTCGTTCGATTCTATGTTTGGCTCGACGGGTGGTGTCGTGATTCAGCCCGTACTCGGGAAGGCAGCGGACGTATGGGGTTATCCGTTCTCCTACCAGCTCTGTGCGGTGTTCCAGGTATTTGCGATTCCGTTCACCCTGTTGGCCCGCCGCGAACGCGCGAAGGCCGATGCGATCGAATGAACTAGCCTTTGCCCAAAAGTCATGTGCTCGACTTCTTCTCTGTGTAACCCCTGTGCCTCTATGGTTATCTTTTTTCGAACAAATAAGTGAACCACGGAGGACACAGAGAACACAGAGGTTATACAAGGACAGGGGGTACCCGACTTTTAGGGCAAAAGCAGATTGAACTACACCTGCATGACCCGTTGGACTTCGGGTGGTTCTTCACCTAGCCACTCGGGATGGGTAGCAGTGCCGTCGTAGATCGAAGTTGTTTTGAACAACTCGTACTCACCACGAGAGGCGGCTTGTGCTGTCTTACTCAGAAGGTTTTTAACGTGTTCTTCACTCATCGGTTGGAACGTGCGTGCGGCTGTTAGTGCCTGTTCCAGATTTTCCATACTTTCGCAGCCGGTGATCACGACGGAAGTCGCCAGGTTCATCGCGTACTGGAGACATTCGATTGCGCTGACGGTTTTCGCCTTGAGGATCATTCCATTTGCTAGTGTCTTCATGGCCAGCACGCCAATGTCTTGTTTGACGAGCTCCGGCAACACCATCTTCTCGAAGCTTCGATAATGCGCATCCATGACGTTCAACGGCATCTGCACCGCGTCGAATGTGAATCCGTATTCGGCTGCGACTTCGAGCATGTAAAGGTGAATGCGCGGGTCCTTGTGACCTGTGAAACCGATGTAGCGAATCTTTCCCGCGTCCCGCGCTTCAAGCAGCGCCGCGTTCGCGCCATTCTCGTCGAAGATGCGATGCGGATCTTCGTAACGCAGAATTTCATGATGCTGAACGAGATCGATATGGTCCATCTGTAAACGCTTCAGCGATTCGTCGAGCTGTTTTGCGGCATCCTGTTTTGTGCGGCCGTCGATCTTCGTCATCACGAAAGCTCGTTCGCGATAACCGTCGCGGAGAGCTTTGCCCATGCGAATCTCGCTCGCGCCCTCGTTGTAGTCCCAGCAGTTGTCCATGAAGTTGATGCCGTTATCGATCGCGCTGCGAATGATACGGATACTCAACTCGTCGTCGATGTACTTGAAGCCGAGGTGCCAACCGCCAAGACCGATTAATGAGACTTCGACTCCTGCGCGTCCGAGCCGGCGCATCGGCATTTCAGAAATTGTTTTAGACATGATTACAGACGAATTGTACTAGATAACAAACAAAAGGGCCGCTCATGATCGAGCGGCCCTCATGCTATTCAAACTGTCTGAAACGTTATTGCTTGGTCGCCGATTGCTTGGTAGCCGCGTTAGCTTGCGCGGTTTGGTATTGCTGGAAATATTCCTTGACGAAAGTCTTCTGCTTGCCGTGACCAAACCCGGAATTGAAATCGTATCGTTCCATTTCTTCGATCGCTTGTTCAAGGTTCCAACCGTTGTGATTGAAACGATAAACCGCACCTACAACGCCCGTGCGATGTCGTCCGCCGGCGCAGTGTACGAAGAACTTGCCAGTTTCAGGATCGTTCACAACTTTAAGAAACTCGTTGATCTGGTCCATGCTGGGAGACTTCTTATCAACCATCGGAATGTTGATGTAGCGCAGTCCGGCAGCTTCGACTGCGGGTTGCTCATACTCGCGCGAGTTGTCTGTTAGATCGATAACGGTTTTGATCCCCATAGATGCAAGCGCTTTGAGATCGCTTTCCTTGGGCCGTGCGCCGCGATAGAACCGTTCATCCATCTGGCCAAAATTCTTGATCTTGACGTCGGCGGAAGTCTTACCGGTTTCCTGCGCAAAAGAGACGACCGAAAGGACCAGGATAAACGTTGGTAAAGTAAGAAGGGCGGGCGAAAAACGTTTAATAAGTCTCATTTAAAGCTCCTGAAAGAACGATAAGGTTAATTAATACTCGGGCGACGCGGTCCGTATGGCGACCAGGACTAAGATTCGTCAGCGTAAGAGGCCGTTGCATCGAATTTCGTCCTCGCTACATCTATTAATGTGTATTTCGATGAATACGTCACGACAAAAAGTTTGTGATAAAAATTTCTTGACACGTGAGGCATTGATACTTTATACAGAGCAGTTCGCGCGCGAGGGCGTTGCGAACAAGGAAAGAGAAATTTCGATGATGACGAGTAGGAAACAATACGAACAATCGATGCCGTGGCAGCCGAGCGCCGCCATGAAGTCGGTCGTCTGTTCGTTAGGCCAGACCTTGTCAGCGACCGATTATTTTGGCGGTAGACTCGGAAAAGAAACGTCCATAAATCGGCGTCATATCAAGCAATAATCAGCGGGAGCGGACTCCCGCTCCCAAATCTCAAAAGCAAAATTCAAGAGAATTGAAGGAGCGGGCAGCTTCCCTG
>DASRPN010000168.1:0-14342 GCA_035646355.1 Pyrinomonadaceae bacterium
TGCTCGACACCAGCGCCAGCACGCAGGACAAGTTGCGCCAAATCCAGGCGGCGGCGTTTGCTTTTGTCCAGCAGTTACAGCCGGCTGACCGCGTCAAGATCATCTCATTTGATGATCAGGTCCGCGACTTGAACGATTTCACGAGCAACCGTGAAACGTTAAGAACCGCAATCAACAGCATACGATCGGGTCAGGGAAGTAAGGTCTACGACGCATTTGAAAGTGCGCTGGATAACGTTCGCCGAATCCAGGGACGCAAAGCGATCGTAGTTTTCACGGACGGCGTGGACTGGCACAGCGATCACGCGACGTTCGACGGTACGCTTCGCAACCTCGACGAAGAAGGCGTCATCGTTTATCCGATTCGTTACGACACTCGCGCTACGACCGAAGCCATCGCACGCCAACAAGCGGGACAGATTACGCCAACGTTGCCGACAATCGACGTGATCCGGCGTCCGCCGAACGGCACAACCGCACCGACATTTCCAGGTGGCGATCCGATTCCAACAACGGGAACGCGGCGTACAGGGCCATTGGGTCTGCCGCTACCCGAAGACATCATGCGGCGTCGCCGTGAGGCCGAACGTGAGGGACGTTATCCGAATCCAAACGACCCGAACCAGATTCCCGGCAGTAACCCGCCTGACGACCGCGTGCCTCCTGAAAACAGGCTACCGGATCGGCGCCGCATCCCCGGTCAGACGGATCCGCCGTCAACCACGACAAACAGACGAAGCAGGGGACCCGATGACGAGATCTCACGAATGCTCGACATGGAATACACCAAGGCAGACCAGTATCTCGAAACGCTCGCCCAGAAATCAGGCGGACGCCTCCTGCGCGCCGACACACTCGCCTCGTTACCTGACGCTTTCGCGCAGATTGCCGCCGAGCTTCGCACTCAGTACATGATTGGCTACTATCCACTGAACAAGGAACACGACCAGCGCTATCGCCGGATCAAGGTGGCAACCACGCGTAAGGATGTTATGATTCGCGCGCGCCCTGGTTATCTTGCTACCGGCGCCAAGTAAAAATTTTCCGTTTTCCATTTGCCATTTCTCGTTTTTCATTTAGTTCCAGTGCGTAGTGCACAGGGCGCTGGAACTGTGAGGAAATGACAGCCAACAAATGGCAAATGAGAAACGACAAATGGAAAATGAAAAATGAACCGAGCCGACGCCTGGGAGTTGTTGTGTGAGTACACGAAGGGCGATAGCCTGCGTAAGCACGCAATTGCCGTTGAAACCGCAATGCGCGCCTGTGCGAAGCGTTACAACGACGGACCAGCGGACGAAGACGAGTGGGGACTAGTCGGACTGCTTCACGATTTCGACTACGAGATGTTTCCTACTGCGGACCAGCATCCGTTTACTGGCGCGAACATTCTCTGCGGGCGTGGTTACTCCGAACGGATCATTCGCGCGATCATGGGCCACGCAACATACACCGGCGTGCCGCGTGATACTGACATGGCCCGCGCGCTGTTTGCCACTGATGAGTTGTGCGGTTTCCTCGTAGCGTGCGCGTTGGTGCGGCCTTCGCGCAGTCTCGACGACATGGAAGTCTCATCGGTGAAGAAAAAGTTGAAAGACAAAGCGTTTGCGCGATCGGTAAATCGTGACGACATCACACAGGGTGTTGAAGAGTTGGGTGTGAATCTCGACGAACACATTCGCTTCGTTATCGATGCGTTGCGTCCGGTGCAACGCGAGATCGGACTGAATAGTATCGAAAGTTAGGAAGCGATCTGTGGTCCCGGTAGGTAAGGTTCGGGCGGGTTGACCCGAGAAGTTAAAGTCGAAGTGAGAATGAAAATCGAGATAGTGAGCAACGTCGCGAGCAGTGCTGTTAGAAACGCTTGTAGCTTTCGTCGTCTCGCGGTGTGTCGATAAACGAAGATTGAGGCGAAGACGATTGCCGCTATCGGCAGCAGAAACGTTGAAGCCGCCAGTAGACCGGGGCTCGACAACGACTTCACGGCGAACACACCCAACACGAGCGCGATACTGGCGCCGGCGCCTAACCCCGCCGCGAGCAGTGAAGCAATTATTACCAGCTTCAATCGCATCCCGCGCAGTTCCTTGTTCTAGTGGTGGTGTGCAATTATTCCTCCTCGGGTTGGAGAAAAACCCGCCAAGAATAGCACAACGAAGGTTGTCCGTGTTTTCTTGGACCGCTCAAGACTGACTTTGCAGAAGGGGTTCGGGAACACGGATTAGATGGTAACGAGAAGCGCGCTGATTTGGTTGTCGGGCCACGAAGGCCTTAAGGATTTTGCCACTCGATTCAGCTTCTTTAAGAAACTCACCACTCGCTTCGTCGCCGGTGAGACGATCGACGAGGTCGTTCCTTACATTCGCGAGATCAATGCCGAGAACTGTACCGCTTCGTTCGATCATTTGAATGAGTCGGTAAATAACGCTGGCGAAGCGAACAAGGAAGTCGAAGAGTATCTGCAAATCTTAAAGCGGATCGATGAGACGCGCATTCGGTCCAATGTCTCGATCAAACTCACGCAGTTTGGTCTCGAGCTCGACCCCGAACTCGCTTACAAAAACGCCAGGCGTGTAGTTCTCGATGCGCAGCAACGCGGCAACTTTGTGCGCGTCGATATGGAAGGCTCGAACGTCACGCAAGCTACGATCGATATCTTCAAGCGACTGCGCTCAGAATTTGGTCTGAACGACGTCGGGATCGTTTTGCAGTCGTACCTGCGGCGTACGTACGACGATGCGCAGGAGCTGGTGAAACTCCCGGCACGCATACGCATCTGCAAGGGCGCGTATAGTGAACCGCCGGAAGTTGCGTTTCCTGACAAGAAGGACACTGACAACAACTACGTCAAGGTGATGCAACTTTTGTTGTCGAGCGGTGTCTATCACGGCATCGCCACGCACGATCCAAAGATGATCGATGCGACGGTCGACTTCGCGACGCGCGAGGGTATTGGAAAAGAGAAGTTTGAGTTTCAGATGCTCTACGGCATCAGACGCGATCTGCAACGGCAGTTAGCGCGCGATGGATACAACATGCGGGTCTATGTTCCTTATGGGAAACACTGGTATCCTTACTTCATGCGGCGATTGGCCGAGCGCCCCGCGAACATCTGGTTTGTGATGAAGAACATGTTCAAGGGGTAACTTGCTTAGGCACCTGATTCAACGATGAGTGAATGGTTCTGGGTTCTCTGGGCCGTGCTGGCTGCGATATTGATCGTGGCAGAGGTCTTTACGTCTGGTTTCGTTCTGCTGTGGTTCGGCATCGGCGCACTCGCGGCGGCGTTCCTCGGTCTTATCGGCATCGACAGCCTGCTGGTCCAGTTCATGGTTTTCGTCGTTGTTTCAATCGGCCTCACCGCCGCTTCCCGAACGATCTTCATCAATTACTTCTCACGCGAAAAGACGGGTCAGTCACTCCGCAGCGGTGTCGACGCGCTTCCCGGAAAGATAGGGACCGTCGTTTCGTCCAGCAAAGGCGCACTGCACGAAGGGGCTGTAAAAGTCTTTGGCTCTACATGGACCGCCTATCCCGCGCCCGGTGAACCACCTCTCGAAGCCGGCGAGCGTGTTTGTGTCGAGAGCGTGGAAGGCGCTTCGATCTATGTGAAGCGAGTCGGGGGCGAGCCGGACTGGCGTCCCAAAGTACTGCCCGAGGGTGAAGGCTAGAATCGGCGCAAGGCTTGCAGACTCAGGGGCGAGTACCTTGATAATTACCGAGATGGCTACGTCGATAAATGGAAATCTGCAACCATTCTGTACAACCTCTAGATGTGCAAATCAACTGCTATAATTCAAACGCATGTTGCACCGATAACGCATGACCGAAACTATCGTCCGCGCTGCGGTCGAAACGATCGGACCGAGCCCTTGTAAGCCCGACCAAACGGCACAGCTGGTTTAGCTGCGCGGGCCGCCGCTACCTGCACACCACCAAAACCATTGGGGATGATTCGTTTTACCGGTTGGCCGATAAGGCGTTCGATCGCTTTCATCGAAAGCTCGTCAACAGGTGTGACGATCGTAATGGCCTTACCGTGTTTCCCGGCTCGACCCGTGCGCCCCACTCTGTGTACGTAGTCTTCGGGCACACTCGGCACGTCGTAATTGATAACATGCGAGACGGCGTCGACATCCAGTCCACGAGCGGCGATATCCGTTGCGACCAAAACTCGCGTTCGGCCATCACGAAAACCGCGCAGGGCGGCTTCGCGTTGCGGCTGACTACGGTCCGCGTGAATGCGATTTACGCTGTGATTGCGAGCTTTGAGAATGTGTGACAGTCGTTCGGATCCACGTCGAGTGCGTGTGAAAACCAAAACCTTATCAAGCGATTCTCGTTCATTTTCGCGCTCGAGCAGGTCAAGCAGAAGCGCGGTTTTGCTTTCAGGCGCGACAGAATAGGCAGTTTGCTCAACCATCTGGGCCGCGCGGCCGCGTGGGTTTACCTCAACCAACTTCGGTTGTTTCATAGTGGACCGCGCGAGGCTCTCAATACTCTCCGACATGGTGGCTGAAAACAAAAGTGTTTGTCTCTGAGCCGGCAACATTGCGAGCACCTGCCTGATTGCAGGTAGAAAACCCATATCCAACATGCGATCGGCCTCGTCAAGAACGAGTACTTCGACCGTAGATAGATCGATTACACCGCGTTCTCTGAGGTCGAGCAGACGACCAGGTGTAGCGATGACGACGGTTGCTCGGCTGCGCAAATCTGCGATCTGCGTTCTCATATTGGCGCCACCAATCACGAGGACGCTGCGATTGGCCTTAAGGTGATTAAGCTCGCCGTAGTTCTTGTGAATCTGAAGTGCCAGTTCACGCGTGGGCGCAAGTACCAACACGCGAGTGCCGGGACGTGTTCGGGCGCTGAGGTTCTGAGTGATGGGAAGAAGAAATGCGGCGGTCTTGCCGGTGCCGGTTTCGGCACAGCCAATTACGTCGTCGCCTTTCAAAATCATCGGGATGGCTTTTATTTGTATTGGTGTCGGATCGAGGTATCCGAGTGACTTGCAGACGCGCAACTGCGCGTCTGCTAATCCTAGTTGAGAAAAATTCATAGGTTCCTTTGTGTGTGACGGGTTGTGGGCTGAGGGCATTGAGAATTACCAGCGCGGTTCAGAGCGTCGTCCCGAATTGCCGCCGCCGTACCCGCCCCCGCCTCCGCGGTTGCCGCCGCCGCCGAAGCCACGTCCACCGCCGCCGCTACGATTCTCGCGCGGTTTGGCTTCGTTGACTTTCAGCATTCGACCGCCAACGTCCTTCCCGTTGAACTGGTCAATCGCTGACGCTGCCTCTTCATTAGTCGACATTTCGACGAACGCAAAACCCTTCGATCGTCCCGTGTCGCGGTCTTCGATGATTTGCGCCGATTCGACAGTTCCAGCCTGCGAAAACAAGTCTTGGAGGTCCTGATTGGTGGTTTGGAAAGACAGGTTTCCAACATATAGTTTCTTTGTCATAGAGATATACCTTTCCCTTAATTTTAGGAAGAAAAGAAGCTGCGAATCGGATTGAACTTCGGCGAACGGTGGCGTTCGAAGGATCAGGTTCGGATGCTCTCACAAGAGCGGCTTCGAAGTGTGAAACAAGCCTGCTCTCGAACTATCCAAACGACCGGCGCGAATCTTTTTGTGCGCGGGCGCATCACCGTCGATGCGCGAGAGAAGGATTAACTGGGCTCTATGATGCCTCGAATACGGCCCAAGTTGCAAGCTCGGAGAAGAGGTCAGTGAGGTTCGGTGTCGGCTTCGTAGTTGTCGTCGAGTGTTTTGTCTTCTTCCAGGGGTGGTAGTTCGATGGTGATTCGGTCGGTTGCGGGTGCCTCGAGATCGTTGCCGTCGAACCTTGCGAGCACGACCGTAATGTTGTCTTCACCGCCCCGGTTGTTGGCTTCATCAATCAACAAATCGCACGCCTTCGACAGGTTCCCCTGACTCTCAACGACGATCTTTTGAATATCGTCTGATCTTAGTTTGCCGGAGAGGCCGTCGCTGCAAAGCAGCACGACGTCGCCCTGTCGCAAACGAATTCTGCCGGTAACCGGATTGACGTCGCTTTGGGCACCCAGCGCCTGGAGGATCACATTGCGAAACATGTGCGTCTCAGCTTCCGACTCGCTGATCTGGCCGACGTCCACAAGCTGTTGAACCAGTGACTGGTCCTTCGTGGCAAGACGAATGTGGTCCTTGCGAATGATGTAGCCGCGACTGTCGCCGACCTGCACCAGATCAAGGCTATCGCCTCGGATGGCGGCGCCGGTAAAGGTCGCGCCCATGCCGGCACAACGCGAGTCTTCCTGGCTGCGGTGATGAATTGCGAGGTTGGCGTAGATGGTGGCGTTCTTCAAACACTCCACGAGGTCCAACTCGGGATCGCACGACGCGTTGCCCTCGCCGCCAATCAACATCTCCTTTACCGAGTCGACTGCCATGCGGCTCGCAACATCGCCTGCGAGCGCGCCGCCCATGCCGTCTGATACCACGAGCACGAGTCCTTTTTGCCCCAAATCAAAATGTGTCAGTTTGTCCGGCGGCGTCGCACCGTCAGTGCCCGTCCATGTTTGTTCTGATGATAGATCGAGGACCAGGAAATTGTCCTCATTGCCGCGTCGCACCCGGCCGACGTCTGTTTTGGCGAATAACTCTACGATCATAAGGAGAGCGTATCAGGGAGTCTGCTAAAGGTTGAGAACGGCGTAATTGTAACCCTATGTTGTTTAGCTGTCACTTCAGTAAAAAAATGTACTTGGTACTTTGTGCTTTGTACTTTGTTAAGGCCTCCCTTTAATCTAAACGCGCGAAGACCCGGGACAACGCACCAAGAACTAAGAACAAAACACTAGATTTTTGCCAGCGCCTGATCGAGGTCGGCGATTATATCGTCCGTGTCCTCGATGCCCACCGAGATTCGAACCAGTCCGTCTGTAATACCGATTCGTTGCCGCTTCGCTTCGTCCACGGAGGCGTGGGTCATTGTGGCCGGATGTGAAATCAGGCTCTCTACGCCGCCCAGGCTTTCCGCAAGAGTGCAAAGCTTAACAGACTCGAGCACCGTACGCGCGTTCGCAAGGGAACCAACGTCGAACGAGACCATGCCGCCGAATCCGTGTTGTTGCCGGCGGGCCAACGCGTGCTGCGGGTGCGACGCGGAGCCGGGATAGTAAACCTTGTGCACCTTCGGATGCTCTTCGAGAAACGCCGCAACTGCGCGACCCGATTTGTCGTGCTGTTCCATGCGCAGGGCCAACGTCTTTGTGCCGCGCATCACGAGAAATGAATCGAACGGCGAAAGAATCGCGCCTGCACTGTTCTGGACGAAACCGATCCAGTTGGCATCCTCTTCATCATTCAAAACCACGGCGCCGCCAACGCCATCAGAGTGACCGTTGAGATACTTGGTGGTTGAATGGACCACGATGTCGACACCGAATTCGAGCGGCCGTTGAAGATAAGGCGACATGAAGGTGTTGTCGCAGACGACGCGCGCGCCGGCGCGATGTGCGATCTCGCTGACCTCTTTCAGATCCGTGACGATCATCACCGGATTGGTTGGCGTTTCGATAAACACCATCTTCGTGTTTGGCTTGATTGCCGCTTCGACGTTTAGTGGTTCAGACGTGTCGACGTAATCGAATGTGACGCCATAGTTGGTGAGGATGCGATTGAAGAGACGAGCAGTGCCGCCGTAGGTGTTGTCAGAAACGACTACGTGTTCGCCTGATTTCACAAGCCGCAAGGTGGCGTCGATTGCGGCCATGCCTGATGCGAAAGCAAATCCAAAGCGTCCGCCTTCGAGGGCCGCGATGTTACGTTCGACTGCCGAGCGTGTCGGGTTTTGAGTGCGCGCGTATTCGTAACCTTTGTTTTTACCGAGGCCGTCCTGGGCGTAGGTTGACGTTTGGTAGATCGGAACTGTGACTGAGCCTGTCGCTTCGTCAGGTTCAGATCCGGTGTGAATTGCTGTTGTTGCGAATCCCATTATTAGTTACTCATCACAAAGTTCGTCAAAGATGCCCTGACTGCGATAACGCTCCGCTCCGTCGGGGAAGACTGTGACGACGTTCTTGCCGGCCCCGAGTCGTTCGGCGATCTTATACGAGGCCGCTGCTGCCGCGCCGCTGGACCACCCGCCGAGAAGACCTTCCAAGCGAGCGATCTTCCTGATCGCGTCGCAAACGTCTTCGTCCGATACCATCATGATCTCGTCGGCTAACGAAGCGTCGTAGATCTTCGGAATGAAGTCACGCTGCCCGATACCTTCGACTTTCTTCGGACCCGGTGGCTTGCCGCCGTAAATTGAGCCTTCCGGTTCGACGAGAACGCACAGAACGTTCTTATTTATCTTCCGCACCGCGCGCGAGACACCGACGAACGTTCCGGAAGTGCCGGCGCCAATCACAAGGGCGTCGATGCGGCCGTTCATCTGCTCGATAATTTCGCGTCCGGTGCTTCGTTCATGAAAACACGGGTTCGCCGTATTCTCAAATTGCTGCGGCACGAAGCTGCCCTGGATCGTTGCTGCGAGCTCGTGGCAACGTTCAATCGCGCCCTGCATCCCGGCCTCGCTCGGCACGTACTCGATTTCGCCGCCTAATGCCTGGATAAGCTTCATCTTCTCTTCGGCGAAGCCGCGCGGGACGCAGAGGATAACACGGTAACCGCGTGCAACTCCCACGAGGGCGAGACCGATTCCGGTGTTACCTGCGGTTGGCTCAATGATCGTCGCGCCAGGGTGAAGTAGTCCCTTCTCCTCGGCATCGAGAATCATTCCCAACGCCGCTCGATCTTTTACGGATCCACCCGGATTTAACCATTCAACTTTTGCATAAACGCTGGCGAGTGGTGGCGGCGCGAAACGAGAGATATGAAGGAGAGGAGTTTGCCCGATGAGATCGATAACGCTTTCAGCTACGCGCATCATTTAAATCGGTGTGGATGGTAGCGTTGAGGTTCAGGCGTGTCAAACAGGTCCATAAATCGTCACCTCGAGCGCTGGCGGGGGTCGAGGTATTCGCGGAGGCCGTCGCCGATGAAGTTGAAGGCGAGGACGGTGAGGGCGATGGCGATGCCGGGGAAGATGAGGGCGTGCGGGGCGGCTTGCAGGGTTGAGAGGTCTCGGGCTTCTTCGATCATTACACCCCACGAGGGCGCCGGCGGTGGGACGCCAAGGCCAAGGAATGACAAAGCGGCCTCGGAGAGAACAGCGCCGGCCATGCCCAAACTTGCCTGGACAATCAACGGCTGAATCGCGTTCGGAAGAATATGAATGAGAAGTATGCGAGCGTCGCTGGCGCCGAGCGCGCGTGCTGCCTGGACAAAGTCGTACTCGCGAACTTTCAGCACCTGGCCTCGAATCAATCTCGCGTATCCCACCCAGCCAATAATGCACAACGCGAGGATCAGTTTATTCAAACCCGCTCCGAGAAACGCAACCATCGCAATCGCCAACAACAAACCGGGAAAGGCGAGAAAGACATTGAACAGGTAGCCAGAGACAACACGATCAACCCAACCACCATAGTAACCTGACACCGCTCCCATCACCGTACCGATAAGCGCTGAAACAGCAACGACCACGAGCCCAACCTTTAACGAGATGCGGGCGCCGAATATGACGCGCGAAAAAATGTCGCGGCCTGTCGAGTCTGTGCCGAACCAGTGCTCCGCGGAAGGCGGAAGATAACGCATCGCAAGATTTGTCGCGCTAATGTCGTACGGCGCGATCCAATGCGCAAACAGCGCTACGATCACGAGTATCGCCACGATTACGAATCCGATAATGGTGAGACGATTCATTTAGTCAACTTACGCGGATTCGCGGATCAAGCCACCGGTAAACCATGTCTGTAAGTAAATTCGCGACGATGTACGTCATACTGATCACCAGCACGCACCCCTGCACGACGCGATAATCGCGTCTGGCAATTCCGTCTTCGACCAGCAGCAGACCCAAACCCGGCCAACCAAAAATCTTCTCGGTAATGATCGCGCCGGCGAGCAAAACGCCAAGTTGCAAACCGAGAATCGTAACTACCGGAATCAGTCCGTTCTTCAAGACGTGTTTGTAAACGACGGTGCGCTCACTGAGCCCCTTCGCACGCGCGGTGCGCACGTAATCTTCTCCTAACTCTTCAATCACGGACGACCGGACCATGCGCGTCAGGATCGCCGACAAGGCGGCGCCGAGTGTGAATGCAGGGAGAATGATGTCGCTCCACTCAAATCGTCCTGACGGAGCGAGCCAGCGAAGCTTGACGGCGAACACGTAGACCAGCATCGGACCAATTACGAAACTCGGCAGACTGATACCTAACAACGCCACCACGGACGCAGCGTTATCGATCAACGTCCCGCGATTTGTTCCAGCGATCACGCCCAGTGGAATCGCGATCGCCACCGCGATCAGCATTGCGAAGATCGCGAGCTCGATTGTCGCCGGATAGCGTTCGAGGATCAGACTGATCACCGGACGGTCGTTGCGAAACGACAGGCCCATGTCGCCGCGCAGCAGCGCGCTCCAGTAGTCCGTGTAGCGATTATCCGCGCCATGCCAGGCGAAATGACGCTCACCGTTTTGGTCGCGTGGAAATGAGAAAAAGAAGGGTGGACGATCGAGTCCGTGTTTCTCGCGAAACTGCGCGAACTGTTCGGGTGTGGCTTGCTCCCCGAGAATTGCGACGGCCGGATCGCCTGGCACCAGCTCGATGAGTAGCGTCACGAGCGAGACGACGGTCCAGGCAACCAAAAGGAGAATGAGTAGGCGACGAATACCGCCGAGGATGCTATGCCGGAGCTTGGTTTTCAATCGGCCGGGATTCTAGCAGAAAAGTTGAACCACTGATTGTACGGATGCCAAAAAATGGGTAGCGCCCTAGTTTCGAAAATCTTCTTTGCCTATCTCGGCGTTCCTCTGCGGCTCGGCGGTAAATGTGGATCGAAAGGCAATGACCGCAGAGCCGCAGAGGAACGCCGAGATACGCAGAGAGTTGCAACAAGGCACTTCCAAAATAAAAAACGTAGCCCGGGGTTGGTTCGAATACTCGCACAGCCCCGACAACCGCGCGCTTACCAAACCTTCCCCGTGACTACGTATCTGGTTGCACACTAGACGCTGCAACCAATCCTGAAAAAATCTATTCCAAAGGTCTTCTGCCCAAATGCAGAGCCGCGACCCCGCCTGTCAGATTCTGATATTGAACCTGATCGAAACCTGCCTGCCGCATAAGGAGCGCGAGTTGTGCCTGGTCCGGAAACTTTTGCACCGACGCTGGTAAATACGTGTAGGCGCTCAGCGAACCGCTGATGGCGCCGCCCAGCAGGGGCAACACATTCCGGAAGTACAGGCCATACACAGCTCGGACGATCGCGTTCGAAGGTGTCGAAAACTCGAGCACTGCCACCCAGCCACCCGGTTTCAAAACCCTGCACAGTTCCGCTAGACCGTCTTCGACGCTCGACAGATTTCGCAAACCAAAGGCGATCGTCGCCGCGTCAAACGAGCCACTTCGAAAGGGAAGCCGCAAGGCGTCACCTTCAATTAGTGGCACCTGACTCGAAGTCTTACCGGCAGCTACTGCCAACATTGGCCGGCAAAAGTCAGTGCCAACAACTCGTGCTCCTGTAGTTTCAAACAACGTGAGTGACAGATCACCGGTCCCACACGCGACGTCCAGTACGCATGCGCCGCTCGACGAAAGCTTATCGCGTACCTTGGTCGCTACTATCCGCCGCCATCGTTTATCGACGTTCGCGGACAGCAGGTGGTTTAAAAGATCGTACCGATTCGCGATGTTCGAGAACATCTCGCGAACGCGGCCCGCATGTTCGTTTGCGGCACTTCCGTTCTCAGGCACAGTTAAGCCAAATCTGATGGAGGTTTGGTTGCAAGACGCTTGCAAACGCTTTGTGATTACCCGGGACTAGTTTTCGTTTCGGGCCTTGCCGCTGGTTTTGGAGCAGGAGGTGGAGTCGCCATTTCACCTAAAACCTCGTACTGAAATCGTCCTTGCAGTGCCGCTTTCAACGGCAATGTGTCCCCCGCAATCACTGAAGCAAGCCGTGGTTCTTTGAACAGACGACTCGCGATGCGTTGCACGTCCTGCGCGGTTACAGACCGAAGCAAGGCGATTTGGTCCTGTAACGCAGACAAGTGATATGTCTCGACGTCAAGCCATGGATCGGGAAACGACTCCGGTTTTGAAAGTATACCGGAGACTTCGCCGACGGCTTCGGTTTTTGCGCGGTCCAGTTCAGCCGCGGTCGCAGGCGTCGCTATTAGTGACTCCATAACTTTTCGCGCATTGGCGAGTGTATCCGCTGCGTGTTGCGGATCGATCGTCGCGCCCATCACGAAAGCACCCGGCAAGGCGTGACTTTGACTTCTCGCAAACACTGGTTGCTTCACGAGTTCCGGCGTTATCCCCTGCCAGCGTTGCTCAGCGACCTTCGCGAGAATTTTCGCAGGGAAATAATCCGGATCAGTTCGGGAAACTCCACGTACAGCCAAACGAACTTCTGCCGCGCTCCCAGGAACGTTGACGATCAACGTTCGCGCATCAGGAGCTTTTGGTTGACGAAACGTGGTGGGCACGATGTTTTCGCTCTTGCGCCATGGTCCGAGCAATTGACGAAGTGTTCTCAGCGCGCGTGCTCGCGTTATGCCACCGACGATAGCCAACGTCGCGTTGTTGGAGTTTAGAAACCGTTCGCGCGCAAGCATGAGATCGGCCCGTTGGACGCGGGCCAGATCTTCGGGCGTGCCACTCATCAAACGTCCATAGGGAAAATCATCAAACAGTCGAGCCGCGATTGCCCGATCAGCAACGAGAGGCGGAGCGATGGCCGTGTCTTTGACTGACTTGATTCGGGCCTCGCGTATTCGCGTAATGACTTCCGGAGTTAACTGGGTCGCAAGTAGAGCGGCGCGCAGCGTGTCGACGATCTGTTCAAACTCCGATGTTTTTCCGACCATCGTGATCGTCGTTGAGTCGTAATTCACGGCGACTTCGAGTTTCCCCGCCATCTCCTCCCTGAAGTATTCGACCGTGTTCGCATCGGGAAACAACAAATCGCCGAGCAGCGCCATCTGACCTGACTTGCCCGCGAGGTCAAAGGCCGAGCCGCTATTTATTCGGAGTTTCAGCAAAACTTCGGAGCTGCCGGGTTTTTCCCACAGGAGCAGGCGCAGGCCGTTGAGCAACTGCTCCCGTTGAGGCTCATTTGTTGACTGGGCAAGGGTCGCTGGCACGGCTAGGAGGAAGCAAAGGACCAAAGTGACCGCTTTCGCACAAAAACGGGCCGGAACAGGGATTATTGATGGTATTAACATGTTGAGGCTAAAACCGGGTCTTTCGCTTAAAAGTTACAGGTCCGACAGGGAGCAAAACATCTTAGATGCCGTTAGTTTACGCGTCAACCGTTTGGGCTTTTAACCGCAACCGTTTGGCTTTAAACCGCATCTCAAGCAACTGGTTAGCAACGCAATGACGGCGGTCTGACCCCGGGGATTTCAAAAGAGTTATGTACTTGCCGCCCTTGCGGGATTAATATTTCTTTCGCGCGCGCAAGTTTTTCCCGACCAGGCCGTAACTTTTAGCAGGGTTTTGGTAACTACAGTAGGAAGCAATTCCTGCAGGATCGAGTGCTTGATTGCCCGAGAGAACCACAGACGAGCTCTTGCTGCAAAAAGCAGGGAAGGGCGACCAGGCGGCTTTCTTAGAGTTATACGATCGACACCGAGACCCGATTTTTCGTTTTGCTTATCGGCTCCTCGGTTCAGTTGAAATTGCAGAAGACATCACGCACGACTGCTTTCTGAGTTTGATTCGAAGGCCAGAAGGCTATCGTCCCGAGCGTGCGGCGCTGCGAACGTATTTGTTTGCGATCGCCAGAAACCTGGCGTTAAAGCATTTCAGGAATACGGGTCGCGAGACGGGGCTCGAAGAAATGACTGACGAGCCGGAAGTTTCGCCAAGGCATACGCCGTTGCGAAGGTTGCTGGATGAGGAGTTGGCAGGGCAGGTCAGAGACGCAATCTTCAATCTGCCGGACCTGCAACGAGAAGCCCTGATCCTTTACGAGTATGAGGGGCTCAGTTTGAACGAGATTGCTGCCGTTGTGGATGCGGATGCAGGCGCCATAAAGGCCCGGCTTTACCGGGCACGCGAGAGACTTAAAAGAGTGCTGAGGCCCTATTTAGACAGCAATCAGGAATTGAATAGTGGTCGGGAAATTGTTACTTTGAAGGAGGCCTGAAATGGGCGTTGAGCCGGAAGATAAGTTTGATTCCGAGGACGAGCTCAAAGCTTTGCTCGAACGCTGGACCACGCCAGGGCCTTCG
>DASRPN010000169.1:0-4900 GCA_035646355.1 Pyrinomonadaceae bacterium
CTCAATCGTAAGTTCGCCGCCGTCATCAGAAAACTTTCCACGCACGACAAATACTTCAGGATTGTGTTTGATGAACTGAAAAAACTGACACAGAAACCAGTTTCTTCAAGCAGACAAATCGGATTCAAAAAATCCTAATGCCGGCACTTTCACAAACCAGGCAAGCGTCGCCAGCACCATCACGACCGCCGTCAACACGTAAAAAATCGACGCATACGATCCCGTACGGCTGACAGTTTCGGCGAGGATGAGAGGCCCAAGGGCGGAGGCGATTACGGTCAGCGCCTGGGCCACGCCCTGTATTTTGCCAAGATGTTTGCGACCGTAAGCTGCGCTCCAGAAACTAAAAAAGATCACGATCACGAATCCGCCGGATAGTCCCATCACCGCCGCATAGATTGCGACATGCGTTTGAGTCGAGACGTGCGGTAGCGCGACAAGCGAGCCCCCCAACAATACCATGGCCAACGAAAGCAAACGGTTCATCTTCCACTTCGAGGCGATCCAACCACCGAGGAAGTTTCCCACTAGCGAGGTTAACGCAACGATAATCAGGCTGCGATGATAAGTCGAAGCGTCAAACCGGCGTTCAGCCAGAATCGATTCGTTGAAAAGTGCGATACCCGACGCGATCAATCCGTAGACCGCACTCGATATTCCAAACACCCAAAAGCTCGGAGTTAATAAGGCTTCGCGAAGCGTGTAATCGGTAGGAACGTGATCACTCTGTTTGGCCGAGTGTGACTCGCCATCCGGATCGATAGCGCACGACTCAGGCGATCGACGCACCAGCAATAACCCAAGCGGTGCAAGCCCAACGAGCAGTGCAACACCGACGAGCCACCACGCCGTGCGCCAGCCATACGACAAAACGATCGCTCCGATCAACGGAAACGCCAGCATGAATCCGATGCTCAAGGCGATTGTATAAACGGCCATCGCAATGTTGAGCCGGCGCACAAACCATTGCCCAACCATCGTAATGCTGACGACCGACAGCGCGCTCTGCCCGAGTCCACGCGTGAGCGTGATCAGGACCGCAATCGCAGCGACATTACTTGCCGCACTCATTCCCAAGACAACAAAAGCTAATGAAACGGCAACGACCGTCAGCACGATCCTGCTGCCAAAGCGATCGATCAGACGGCCGACGCCGATGGAAAACAGCGCACCAATCAAGGTGGCCCAAAGATTTATGCGCGCGAAGTAGACGCGATCGATTTGTAGATCTCTGAGGAGCGGTTCCGTGATCAACCCGAGTCCCTGTGTCCGACCAGGCAGCGTTCCGACCATCGCCAACGCGGCGATAAACACGTGCACCCAGCCGTAATAAAACGGAAGGGCAAGAGGAGGTTGGCGTATTTCAGTGCTTAATGAATTCATTCCGCCGGCGACTAATAAGGAACCAGCTCAAACACAAAATCAAACAAATCAGCAGTCCGATCCATCGTATCCAGCCGTGTTTAAAGACAACCGTCGCATTGAAGATGATGAAGATCAAAAAACCGTGCCACAGCAACGTTAGCCACCACGGCCGTCGACTATATGAGTTCACGCCGCCTAACCACCACCACGCGACGTCTGTGATCCATAGAGCGCCGACCGCGTAGTTTATAAACAAGCCGCCGCCCCAGTTAATAGCCATCACCTCTGCCGTTTGGCGAGCAGTATCGACATAGGCGGATTCATGACTCCACGCGTGGTAGTAATGAAACGCGAAAATGAAATGTGCGACAAGGGCAGCGCAGCCGATGGTCCAGGCCAGCCGCACCCACTTCATCGGCCGCGCAGTCGCGAAGACGATACACCCGATAGCGTAAGCGACAAATGAAATCCAGATCGCGCTGCGAGTTAACAACTCTCCAGACATCATCCTGTATAATGTGGCGCCCAAAAACTAGAACTTTGCGTTGCGGAAACGAGTCTTCAAAAATATGAATCGTCGTCTAACAATTTCACTGCTGTTTGTTTCAATCCTAAGTCTCTCATCGATAACAATAAACGCGCAAAACTGGCCGTCGTTCCGTGGGCCGAATGCGTCCGGCGTGGCCGAGGGATCGAAAGCGCCCGTCACTTGGGACGTCGAAAAGTCTACCAACGTGCTCTGGAAGACGAACATCCCTGGTCTGTCTCATGCGAGTCCGATCGTTTGGGACAACCATATTTTCGTGATCACCGCCGTTAGTAGTAACCCTAAACCGACATTCGTCGCGAAAGACCGGGGCATCGGGCTCGCGACCGACGACGTCAAGCACACCTGGATGATTTATGCCCTGGATAAACGCAATGGCAAGGTCCTCTGGTCCAACACGGCTTACGAAGGTATACCGCGAGCGAAACGACACGTCAAAGCTACGCAGGCCAACTCGACGCCGGTTACCGACGGCCGTTACGTCGTGGCGCTGTTCGGTTCGGAAGGTCTCGCCGGTTACGACATGAAGGGCAAGCTGCTGTGGAAACAGGATCTCGGAATCCTGAATCCCGGACTTTGGGACGACAAAGAGTCCTCCTGGGGACACTCGAGCAGCCCGATCATCCATCGTGACCTCGTGATCGTTCAGGCAGATGGTCACAAGCAATCGTTTATCGCCGCGTTCAACCTGAAGGACGGCAAACAAGCGTGGCGTGTCGAACGCAACGAGATTACGTCGTGGGCCACGCCGACGATCTATCAAGGCGCGAATCGCACTGAAATGATCGTCAACGGTGGACGATACATTCGCGGCTACGATCCTCTGACCGGCAAGGAACTCTGGCGCTTCGCCGATAGCGACACGCAAGTAAAGATGCAGGCGCCGCTCGTCGCGCACGATCTGATCTTTATTACCGGCGGATATCCACCGGGACGCACGATGTATGCGTTTCGTCCCGGCGCGGTTGGCGACATCTCGTTGAAGCCGGGCGAAGAAAAGAACGAGTTTATCGTGTGGCGTTCGAGCAAAGGCAGTCCTTACACGCCAACGCCGATCATCTACGGCGACTTGATGTACACCCTTGCTGACAATGGAGTTCTGAGCGCATATGAAGCGAAGACCGGCGAACTGATCTACCAACAGCGACTACCGAGCTCGTTCAGTGCTTCTCCAGTCGCAGCGGACGGAAAGCTGTATCTCGCGAGCGAAGACGGGGATGTCTTTGTAGTTAAGGCGGGCAAACAATACGAGTTGTTATCGCGAAACGTAATGGGCCAACCGCTGATGGCTACGCCGGCGATCTCGCAAGGGATGCTGATCGTGCGTGGGGAGAACGCGATCTACGCAATCGGCGAACGCGCCGCGGCGAAGAACTAACACGTATCCTGACCGTTAACCAGTTACTTCGTGGAGGTCGATTTCGTTTCAGCAGACGCAGGTGCAGGGGGTGTTGGCGGCAGGTCTGTATTGAACATGTCTGCCACACATTTCCAACTACCGTCGGCCTGTTTCTTCCATACCTCTAAATACTTTCCCTTGTCGGTCTTCTGTTTGCCACTGGCATCGGTCTCATTGATTTCGTAAGTTCCGGTCACATAGCCGATATCGCCCGAGCGAGCTACTTCCACTCTTGTCGCCTTCCAACCACCGCCAAACCCCGGCATGCTAAACATTGCCTGCCACATGGCTTGCGCTGCCGCTTTGCCCTGTAACACCGGACTATTCGAAGGCATCACCAGGGCGTCATCAGAATAAAAGGATACGGTTTTATCGATGTCCTTCGCGCCAGCAGCCTTGGACCACTCCGCATCAAGATTTCTCAAAGTGGTTTCATCTGCAGCGCGCGTATCGGCAACCGTCTGTGTCTGGCATGCTATTGACAATGACAATATGGCAAGAGCAACGAACAAACTGATTTGCGTAGGTACATTAGAAGAAGATCCAGACATAAGCAGGGAACCTCAGTTTTGGGAGTAAACGAGCGCGTAGACCCTATGCGCCCACACCAAGGTTGTCAACACAGATCTAACAGATGGTTTAGAAATGAGCTCTGGCGCTGACGGCTTGACCGAAAAACTCCCGCAGCAGCGCCCCACGAGTGACCGCCGATGATCCATTGTTCGAAGTTGTAATAGTTGCGGATACTCTCAAGATCGGCTAAACACGTTTCAATGTCGTAAGAGGGAGCGGAATCGGAACTTTTTGAAGGCTTCCTGCGTCATCAGATAGTTGTTTGCGGGAACTGGACACGCTTCGCGAACTGGCCCAGACAGCAAACGCGCGGATCTACATCGGTTTCGACAAGCACATGCAGTCGCGCAGCACTAACGGTGATTCGGAGAGGTAGTAGCGAGCTTCGCCTCAATACTGGCAACCGACCGCACCTGAAACTCAGGTTCAATCGTCCGCGCCAGCTCAAGTGCCTTTTCATAACTCGTGCGAGCCTGTTGCGGTTGGCCCATCTCGAGCAGAATATCTCCCAACGCCATTTGCGTGTGTATTGAATCGGGGGCCAACGCAACTGCGGCCTGTGCTTCCTGCAATGCCTGATCGAGTTGTTTTGCTTGAACGAGATTCTGTGCCTTCTGCACTTTGCTGATTGCAGCGACCAACGGCATCTCAAACTTCCCGTCAAAAACAAACACCCCGCGATCGATTACGGCCGTCGGTTTAAGCAGCTTGAATTGACCGTAAGGATCAAGCGCACCGGGCCCGAACTCCACGCCCGATAAGTTGCTGGCGCTAATGAGCACTGGTCCATCTATCGAACCAGGGACTTCGATGGGTAAGTTCAGCCACAACGTACTGATCGTCGGCAAAGGTTTGCATGGTATTCCGTAATAACTCGGCTCAGCGACACCTTCTGCGAAATACAAGAACCAACACTCCTGCGTTCCCCGCTGATAGAGATACTTCTTGACACTTTTTAGTTGCTGGCCCCAATCAGAATTTGAGTCCGTCAAATACTTGTGCGTTTGCGATGGACC
>DASRPN010000170.1:0-5260 GCA_035646355.1 Pyrinomonadaceae bacterium
GAGCTTTGTCCTTTGTTCTTTCTACTTTGTTAGAAGTCGAAGCGTTTGAGACAGATATTTGACGCTTCGAAAGCGAACAAAGCACTAAGTACAAAGCACTAAAAACGAGACCAGCAGTCTCATTCATGTCAATTTACAAACCAGGTTGCTGCCATGAACATCAGGTCGCTGAGCGCAGCGCTCATGTCCTTTCTGTTGGCGAGTGCGGCCCAAGCTCAATCAATCAAAAACGCGATTCCCGACGTCGCCCGGCCGTTGCCTTTGACTGCCGTGCGTGTAACCGGTGGTCCGCTTAAACGCGCGCAGGATCTCAACGCCGAATATCTCTTGAAGCTCGAGCCCGATCGCATGCTGGCCTACTACCGCAAGCGCGCCGGGCTCGAACCAAAAGCGCAAGGTTATCCGGGATGGGACGGCGATGGCAGAAATCTCACTGGACACATCGCGGGCCATTATCTTTCGGGCGTGTCGCTGATGTTTGCGGCCACGGGCGATCCGCGCTTCAAAGAACGCGCGGACTACATCGTCAAGGAGATGAAAGAGGTCCAGGACAAGAACGGAGACGGTTATCTCGGTGCTGTTGACGGGCTGCGTGAGAAGTTTGCCGAAGTCGCGAAAGGAAACATCAAGTCAACGTTTTTTGATCTGAATGGTCTTTGGTCCCCCTGGTACACGTTGCACAAAACTTACGCGGGTTTGCGAGACGCGTACCGGTTCACCGGCAATCGCACCGCGCTGGAGCTTCAGATAAAGTATGCCGCCTGGGCTGAAAGAATCATGTCGAAGCTCAATGCCGAGCAGACGCAGCAGATGCTCAACACTGAATTCGGCGGGATGAACGAAGTGCTGGCGGATCTCTACGCCGACACTGGAGACAAACGATGGTTGAATCTTTCACATCGTTTCGATCACCACGCTTTTCTCGATCCACTTAAACGCCGCGAAAACAAGCTCGCCGGACAGCATGGCAATACGCAGGTTCCGAAGATGCTCGGAGTGTTGATGCAATACATCTACACGGGTGAGAAGTCTGAGGGTGTAGCGGCAGAGTTCTTCTGGGACGCGGTTGTCAACGATCATTCTTACGCCACCGGAGGACACGGCAAAGACGAATACTTTGGACCACCTGATCAGTTGGCCGAGCGCGTTGACGGCAGGACCAACGAAACGTGCAATGTTTACAACATGCTGAAGATGACGCGCCGTCTCTTCGCCCTGCGTCCGGATATCAAGTACGCCGAGTTTGAAGAGCGAGCGTTGTTCAACCACATCCTCGCCTCGATGGATCCGGAAGACGGGCGCACGTGTTACATGGTGCCGGTTGGGCGCGGTGTGCGCCACGAATACCAGGACATGTTTCGCAGTTTTACTTGTTGCGTCGGTAGTGGCATGGAGAGCCATAGTTTGCATGGCGATGGGATCTACTTCGAATCAGGCGATCGTGTCTGGGTAAACTTGTATGTCCCGTCCGTCGCGAGTTGGAAAGAAGCAGGTGCAACCATCACGACGACAACAAGCTTTCCTGAAGGCGATGCAGCGACGTTGAAATTAACTCTGCAACGGCCGAAGAATTTCACGTTAGCTTTGCGGCGTCCGTCGTGGGCGGGTGATGGTTTTGCGGTGAAGGTGAATGGAAAGGGCTTCGAGAGACTGCCTCGTCCCGGATCGTACGTTGAAGTAAAGCGGACCTGGAAAACTGGTGATAGTGTTTCGATCGTTCTGCCGAAGACTTTGCGCATCGAGGGACTGCCTGACAACCAGCGACGCGCGGCGCTGATGTGGGGACCGTTGGTGCTCGCCGGGGATCTTGGACCAGAGCGCCGCGGTGGGCCAGCAACCGAATCTCCGTCGCTTGTGACGGCGGAGAAACCGGTGACGGAGTGGTTGCAGCCGGTTGCTGACAACCTTGGTGTTTTTCGCACGGTCGGCGTGGGTCGCAGTACGGATGACAAGGCGAGTGAGGTCGAGTTTGTTCCTTTCTACCGTCTGCACCGGCGGATCTATTCCGTCTACTGGGACCTTTACACAAACGACGGTTGGACCAGGAAGATCGAAGAACTAAACGCCGCACGTGCGCGACAGCAAAGACTGGACGCGGCGACGATCGCCCTTGTCTCGCCTGGCGATGCGGAAAAAGAGAAGACCTTCGATTTGAAGAGTGAAGAATCGAACGTAGATCGCATAATGGGCCGCGCCGGGCGGCGTTCGAAGAAGTGGTTTTCGTTTGAGCTGCCGGTTGAGCCGGCCAAGCCGTTGGCGCTGGTCGTTACACTTAATCCGGAAGAGCGCGCGAAGCGATCGTTTGACGTCTTGGTCGATGGACAGAAGATCGGTGAGGGCGCGATCGATCGCTTTCCGCCCGGCAGTCCGACGGGACGATTCTACGACGTCGATTACAGGGTTCCCGCGGAGCTTGTGAAAGACAAACAGAAGATGACTGTGCGGTTTCAAGCGACTGGCGGGAATGAGACTGCGACTGTGTTTGCTATTCGCCTCGTGCGTGCTGAAGAACGATGATAGGCACAAAAAGGCACAAGAAGCACAAAAGGCACAAAAGATTTTATTCATTTGCCACTGCTTCTTCTCTTTGTGTTTTTTGTGCCTTTTGTGCCTTGTGTGCCTCTTTGTGGATAACTCCAGTCGCTAACGCACAAACCAACGATTATCTCGATCTCGAGACGCCTGACTTCAAACTCAAACTGTCGAAGGCTTCGCAAACAGTCGCCGCGCTGGAACCAAAGAACGCGTCAGGTTTTGATTTCACGCCAGCCGATCGACTCTCGCAACGCGCGACCGATCGGTATCACCATCTCGGAGACTTGATCCTTCGGATACGCATCGGTTCTGCAACATGGCGGCGCTATGACACGGCGGATCCGCGCAAGCCCGTCGAACCTTTACCGGTCGTTGGACCAACACTCGCTAAGGCCGATCTCGCGCCCACTCTCCCATCCGACATTCCGTTGCAAATCACCCGTTCGTGGATCGTCGAAAACGGCCAGCTCGTGTTGCGTTTCGAACTCAGAAACAAGACCGCGCAGCCCGTTCAGATCGGCGCGCTTGGCATCCCGATGGTCTTCAACAACATGATCACCGGACGCAACCTCAAAGAAGCACACGAAAAGTGTTCCTTTTCTGATCCGTACATCGGACAAGACGCCGGATACCTGCAAGTAACGCGTCTCAGTGGCGCCGGCCCGGCGCTGGTAGTCGTGCCCGACGGCCGCACGCCGTTCGAGGGTTATCAACTGCTCAACGAACCTACGCGACCGAGCCAAACATTCGAAGGTGTATTCGCGTGGATGGTCCATACGCAGGCTTACGTCGAAGAAGACTGGCGCGACGCCGTTCCCTGGAATCCGCCGACAATGGCGACTCTCACGCCCGGTCAAACAAAAACCTACGGCGTTAAGTTTCTGCTCGCGGACAGTATTCGCAACATCGAAACGACCCTTGCGCAAAACGACCGGCCGGTTGCGATTGGCATCCCCGGTTACATCCTGCCGATGGACGTCGAAGGCCGTCTGTTTATTAATCACAAGCGCAAAGTGAAGAGCTTCGGAGTCGATCCGGCGGGTGCACTGGAACTGAAGGAAGAAAAAGCGAAACGTTGGAAAGCGTTTCGTGTGCGCGGCAAGATGTGGGGTCGCGCTCGGCTCACGATCACCTACGACGACGGGACGACACAATCGATCAGTTATTACGTCATCAAGCCATCGACGCAGACGGTCGCGGACATGGGAAACTTCCTTTTCACGCGTCAATGGTTCGACGATCCAAACGATCCGTTTCAGCGTAGTCCGTCCGTCATGAGCTACGATCGCGAAGCCAATCAGATCGTGACGCAGGACAGCCGCGTTTGGATCGCCGGTCTCGGAGATGAGGGCGGTTCGGGTTCGTGGCTGGCCGCGGCGATGAAGCAGTTTGGTCAACCACGCAAAGAAGAGATCGCGAAGTACGAACAGTTTATCGACCGCGTGTTGTGGGGCCGCCTGCAATACAAAGAGGGACCAAACCGCTACGGCGTGAGGAAGAGTCTCTTTTACTACGCGCCGCAGGATCTGCCGGAGTTCAAATACGATCCCGCGCTCAACTGGTCCACCTGGACGAGTTGGAAGAAAGTCGATGCCGAATCCATCGGGCGCGGGTACAACTATCCTCACGTAGTCGCGGCTTACTGGTCCATGTATCGACTGGCGCGCAACCATCCGGGTCTCGTAACCAATCAATCGTGGGATTGGTACTTGGACCAGGCGTACGAAACCGCCAAATTCATGTTTGGCCGGCAGGCAAACGGTCGCCGTCGCGTCGGATATGTCGAACTCGGCTTGATGGAAGGCGACATACTCGTCGCATTGCTCGACGATCTGAAACGAGAAGCGTGGACCGAAAAGGCGCAGGTTGTCGAGAACTTAATGCGCGAACGCACGGATCGCTGGCGGCAGGATCCGTATCCGTTCGGCAGCGAGATGGCGTGGGATTCGACGGGCCAGGAAGAAGTTTACGCGTGGTGCAAATACTTCGGTCACCACGATAAAGCGCTCGTTTCGCTCAACTCGATCATCGGGTACATGCCGACGCTGCCGCACTGGGGTTACAACGGCAACGCGCGTCGTTACTGGGACTTTCTCTACGGTGGCAAGATCAGAAGGATCGAACGGCAGTTACATCATTACGGATCGGGTCTCAATGCGATTCCGGTTCTGGCGCATTATCGCGAACATCCGGACGATGAGTATCTGCTCCGCGTGGGGTATGGCGGCACGATGGGCGCGCTGTCGAACATCGATCAGGAAGGATTTGCGTCAGCCGCATTTCATTCGTTTCCTTCAACGCTGAAGTGGGACGCATACAGTGGCGACTATGGTCCAAACTTCTTTGGCCACGCGTTCAACGTCGCGACTTACGTCATCGATCATCCTGAGTTCGGTTGGCAGTCGTTTGGCGGGAATGTCCGCGTTGCAGGTAATTGGGTGAACGTGCGGACGCTCGATTCGTTTCGCAAACGCGTTTACCTCGCGCCGCTGGGTTTGTGGCTCACGCTTGATGCCGGCACGTTTGAGAGCGTCGCAATTGACACGAAGTCGAATGTGGTTCGAGTAACGCTCTCTCGAGCAGACGCGTTTACGCCAAACGCTCGACTACGAGTGCAACAACCGGCGAAGATCACAAATGTTGGAACTTACGTACCGCGGCAAAATTTCAATTACGAACGCGACGCGTTTACTATTCCACTCGGCAGTTCGACAACTGTGATCGA
>DASRPN010000171.1:0-21744 GCA_035646355.1 Pyrinomonadaceae bacterium
TGCGGCGTATAAGCAGCGATGAAAAGCGTGGTGAGTTAAGGCGACTTGCGGCCACGTAAAATAAACAGCTAAACAGCTCGGGCGCCTGAAAGAAAAAGCCCGAAAAACTTCAAACCATTTTGAAGTCCCGTTGTTTAGCGCGGGGCTTTTTTATTTAACAATGGATTCTTTCAGAAATGTTCTCGACTCCGACCGCATCCACGTCGTGGATGGCGCAATGGGGACAATGCTGTACGCCAAAGGCGTCTACATTAATCGCTGCTACGATGAGTTGAACCTTAGCAGTCCCGACTTAGTCGGCGAGATTCACACCGAATACATTCGCGCCGGCGCCGACATCATCGAAACAAATACCTTCGGCGCCACGGCTTACAAACTCCAGCAATACGGTCTCGAAGCAAACATGCACGAGATCAACGCTCGTGCCGCGCAGATCGCTCGCAAGGCCGCCGGCGATCGCGTGTACGTCGCCGGAGCAATTGGTCCACTCGGACTGCGCATCGAGCCTTATGGTCCAACTTCGTTTGACGAAGCGAAGGAACTGTTCAAGCAGCAGGCGGTGGCATTGTTGGAAGGCGGTGTCGATCTCTTCTGCCTCGAGACTTTTTCGGACGTCTCTGAAATTCGCCAGGCAATTGCGGCCATTCGTGAACTCTGCGATCTGCCGATCATCGCGCAGATGACCATCATGACGGACGGCAACACCCTGTTTGGCACGACGCCTGAACTCTTCACTGAACGGCTCGATAACTGGGGCGCCGATGTCATCGGTCTGAACTGCGGCGTCGGTCCAGCAATCATCCTCAACGCACTGGAAAAGATGCGTGAGGTGACGAAGAAGAAGTTATCCGCGCAACCTAACGCCGGATTACCGCGCGACGTACAGGGACGGCAGTTTTACATGTGCTCGCCGGAGTACATGTCGAAGTTTGCGAAACGGTTTATTCAAGCCGGAGCAAAATTTATCGGCGGGTGTTGTGGGACAACTCCTTCGCACATCAAGCTGATCTGTGATTCAGTGCGAGCCGCATCTCCGCGTGCTCAACGCATCGCCTTCACGTCCGGCGCACCGACGGCAGTTGAAAACACACCGCCAGACATTCAGGTAGTGCCGCCGGAAGAACGATCGAATTGGGGACGCAAGATCGCGCGTGGTGAGTTTGTAACTTCCGTTGAAGTGCTGCCGCCGAAAGGTGTCGACGCGAAGAAGACGCTCGACTCGATTCGTTTGCTTAAAGACGCAGGCGTAGATGGGGTGAACATTCCCGACGGCGCGCGGGCGCAGTCGCGCATGAGCGCGCTGGCGACGGCAGTGCTGGTCGAACAACAGATCGGTATCGAGTCGGTCTTGCACTACTGCTGTCGCGATCGAAATCTGTTGGGAATGATGTCCGATTTACTCGGAGCGGCCGCACTCGGGTTGCGCAACTTGCTCGTCATTACGGGCGACCCACCGAAGATGGGACCATACCCCGACGCCACCGCTGTTTTCGACATCGATGCGATCGGGTTGACGAACATGGTCAACAAGCTGAACCACGGACTCGACCTCGGCAACAATCCGATCGGCGAACCGACATCTTTCTGCGTTGGCGTCGGTGTCAATCCCGGCGCGATCAATATCGACGAGGAGATCAAACGCTTCGAATGGAAGGTCGAGGCGGGCGCGCAGTACGCGATTACGCAACCCGTGTTTGATACTGAGCAGCTACGCGATTTTTTGAAGCGCATCGAACACGTGCGCATCCCGATCATTGCCGGGATCTGGCCGCTCGTGTCTTATCGCAACGCGGAGTTTTTGCACAACGAAGTGCCAGGCGTGCGCGTGACTCCGACGATCATGGAACGGATGCGCCACGCGTCGACGATCAGTAAGGAAGCCGGCCGCGAAGAAGGGTTGAAGATCGCGCGCGAGTCGTTGCTCGAGGTGCGCGACGAAATTCAGGGTGTGCAGGTGTCGGCGCCGTTTGGCAACGTCAAATACGCGCTCGAAGTCTTCGAAGTGCTGCCGGAGTTTGCGTTCCCGGCGCATTAGTTTCCCGCAAAGACGCAAAGGCGCAAAGGATCGAGCACCGTATTAATCGGTTTAAGTTCTCTCTCTGCGCCTTTGCGTCTTTGCGGGAAACCTATTCAGGAACCGAGTACACAATTTTGCCGCCAACAATCGTGTAGACCACGTCAGTGGTGAGATATTCCTTCGGCGCAACCTTCAGCAAGTTCTTCGACAGCACGGTTAGATCCGCCAGCTTACCGACCTCGATCGAACCTTTCGTTGTCTCTTCGAAATTCGCGTACGCCGTGTTGTAGGTATAGGCCTTGATCGCGTCGGCAATCGAGATTCTTTCATCAGGAAACCAACCTTCGGCGGGCTTGCCGGTAACGGTTTGTCTCGTCACCGCCGCGTAGAGACCGAGCATCGGATTGATCGGATACTCAGACGCCGACGTGCCGGGCCAGTCGGTGCCAAACGACAGCACCGCGCCGCTCGACTGAATACTCTTGAACGCGTACGCGCCTTTCGTACGATCGCGGCCGATGCGTTCCTCCATCCAGCGCATGTCGTCGCTCAAGTGAAACGGTTGAACTTCCGCGACGACGGCGAGTTGGCCCAACCGTTTGAAGTCGGCGGGAGCAAGCACCTGCGCATGCACCAGACGGAAGCGGCGATCGCGTTTACCGTTCTGGTTGTTCAGTTCTTCGAGATAGTTGAGCAGAACGTTATTCGCTTCGTCGCCGATGGCATGGACCGTAAGCTGAAGTCCTGCGCGGTCGGCATCGAGCATGTAACGAAGGAATTTCCCTTCAACGAACTCGCCTTTTTCGTTAACCATCAATGGCCGCCAGCGGCCGCGGCTGTTCGGATCGTGTGAGTAGGGTTCGAAGAAACGCGCACTGCTCGTGCCCATGATGCCGTCGATGTGGCCTTTGAGCGCGCCGAGTCGAATCCATTCGTCACCTGAACCCACTTTGATGCCGCGGTCAGCCAGCTCTTTCCAGCGATCGAGTCCGGGACGAAAGTGAATGCGCACGGTGAGATCGCCGGTGCGATGCAGTTCGCGATAAATGTCCAACTGCACGTCGTCAGACATATCGCTGACGTTCGTCACACCGTATTTGCGAATCTCGGCGAGGGCGTTCTTTGTCTGCTGGATGCGACGCTCGCGCGAGAAAGTCCGCGGAATAACTGAATTGAAGAGACGCGGTGCACCTCGCCCACGCATGTGGCCCGTGGGCCGGCCCCGACTGTCTTTCAAAAACTCGACATCGGGCGCTTGCGGATTGTTGAGGTCAAGCTTCAGCGCGCGAAATGCAGCCTCATTAGCCGCGAATTGGCTGTCATCAAACTTCCGGATGAACATCGGATAGTCAGACGTGATGGCGTTCACAAGACTCATGTCGGGCGCGAACGGTTCGCGTCGCTGATTGCCGGCGCTACCTGCGGCCCACTCGTCGTAAGCACCCCAGTAACCGCCGACGATCCATTCTCCCTTGGGCAGTCGCGATATGACGTCTTTCGCGCGAGCGACAAACTGGTCCTGCGTCGCGGCGCGCATGATGTTGAATTCGAGAAACTGTGCGGCGGACGCGAAGTGGACGTGGTTGTCGTTGAATCCGGGCACGACGAAGCGGCCGCGCAAGTCGATCACCCGCGTCGATGGGCCACGAAATTTCAACACGTCGGTGTCGGAGCCGACGGCGACAAACTTGCGGTCTTTGATTGCCACGGCCTGTGCGGTCGAGTTGTTCTTGTCGACGGTGTGGACGACGCCGTTGTGCAGGATGAGATCGGCCGGTTGCTGTGCGTGGACGGTCGTGACTGACAGCAACAAGATCAGCGAGAGCAACGCGATCTGTTTCATGGGTACTCCCTGTGAAGGATATGTTTCAACGTGGGCTCCAGTCTCACGAAGTTAAATGCAAAGCCGCGCGCCTTCAGCACTGCCGGCTCAACTTTCTGACTTCCTAAAAGCAGCGCGTCGCCCATTTCGCCAAACGCGAGACGGACGCCGAAACGTGGCACCGGTATGAACGTCGGCCGCGACAGTACACTGCCGAGTGTTTTAGTAAATTCAGCGTTAGTTACTGGAGTAGGTGCGACAAGGTTCACTGGTCCACTCACCGAACTATCGCGCATCATGAATTGGAGCGCGCCGACCACGTCGTCGAGTGCGATCCAGCTCATCCACTGTTTACCGTCGCCCATACGTCCGCCGACTCCCATACGAAACGGCGTCAACATCTTCGCGAGCGCGCCGCCGTGTTCGGCGAGAATGATGCCGAAGCGAGTCAGTACGGTGCGGATTCCCTTCTCGGCCGCTGGCGCCGCCGCTTTTTCCCACTCCTGACAAACATGGGCCAGGAAGTCGTTTCCCGGTGCGCTGGTTTCAGTCAACAACTCATCGCCGCGGTTGCCGTAATAGCCAATTGCCGAAGCGCACAGGAAAGCGGCGGGCGGGTGGCGCAATGTCGCGAGTGTTTCGCTTAGCAGAGTCGTCCCTTTGACACGGCTCTCGAGAATGGCCCGTTTCTTTTCCTTAGTCCAACGGCCTTCGCCGATGTTTTCACCGGCGAGATGAACCACGACGTCCATGCCTTCGAGATGTTCTTTGTCGATCACGCCGTGATCCGGGTCCCAACCGATTTCCAGCCGGCCGTGGTGCGGTGCGTGACGCACGAGGCGTATCACCTCGTGGCCGTTCTTGGTCAGCAACTTGATGAGCGCGCTTCCGACGAATCCGTGCGAACCACTGATGAGGATCTTCATTGTTGTGTGCACCGGCGACAGCTTATAGCAGATTCGACTTGAGTTTTCTTCTTTGATGTGTACAATGCGCTGAAAAATTTACGCAAGGAGCAACCTCACTATGCTTCGTATCCTCATCGCCTTTTTGGCTTTCCTGTTTATCGCACTGCCACGTCCGGAAACAGCTACAACAGTCAAACGACTGACGAACACGCCTCCCGAGGCTTTGAATCTGAACCCTTCTCTTAGTGATGACGGACGCACGGTTGTTTTCGAGTCGTCGTCGGATGTGTTTGGCGACGGTCATGACCAGCCTTCGTTTCATGGAGTGCGCGCGGATGTTGCTAATGGAACGTTTATGGAAATCGCGCAGGGACGGATGGTTTCGGCGGCGCTGTCGCGCGATGCGAACGTTGTGGCGTTTGCGTCACGTGAAGACCTGGTGGGAGAGAATCAGGATCGCAATTCCGAGATCTTCGTGTTTGAAGGTCCGGTGCTGAGGCAATTCACCCATACTCTTAACGAAAACAACATTGGGCCATCCATCAGTTCGCATGGCGGGCTGATTGTTTTCAATGGGAGAAAGATTAGTGGTGACGGGTCGCGCATCTACGGCGAGAGAAACTCCGATCTCTTTGTAATTGATGGAGAAACACAGGCGGAGACTCTAATAAAATCCGCAATACCTGATCTTTCGGTAACTGCGGGACGTGCTGTTAGTAACGATGGAATGCGGTTCGTGTATTCATCCAGCGTTGGGCCAAATCAAACGCAGGTGTTCATGTTTGATTCGCGTGAGAAAAGCGTCCGTCAACTCACGCAGTTGGGATCCAGAGTCACAGACGTAAAGCTTCAGCCAACGATCAGCGGCGATGGGAAGCGTGTTGCGTTCGCCACGAGGCGAAGAGTAACAACTGCGAGCGACGGAAGCGTCGAACTCTATGTTCTCGATTTGCCGACGGGGCAAATGCACCAGGTTACGAATGCACCGTCGAGTGCGACTGCGGAAGTCGTCGCGTCGCTGAATTTCGATGGAAGTCTCGTTGCGTTCAACTTTCCGCGCGTGATGTCTGAGCCGCAAGCCGATGATAATTTTGCGAATAACAGTGAGATCTATGTCGCGACTGTCGCAGCGCGGCCGGCGTTTGGTAGCGGCACTGTTTTGAACGCGGCAGCGCCCGGTTCTTCACCGGCAACGCGGATTGCGCCCGGGAGTATCGTGAGTTTTCGTGGCGATGCGCTGGGAGCGAGGGTGACGGTGAATGGTCAATTGGCGAAGGTTTACTTCGCGTCGGCGACAGAAGTCATTCTTGTCGTGCCGGAGAACGTGGCGCTTGGACCGGGCGAAATCATTGTGACCAACGCCGATGGGTTTTCTTCAAGAGCCGAGGTCGTTATCAGTTCTGCCGCGCCAGGCGTGTTTACGGTCAGCGGAGATGGAAAGGGCGAAGGAATCATTCTCGATTCCGATCTGCTTACAACCGGCCCATTTGATCCTTCGAACGGTAACCGAAGATTGTCGATCTTTGCCACGGGTGTCAGGCAGGCGGCTTCAGTATCAGTGACGGTTGGAGGTCAAGCAACGATCGTCGAGACCGTTGCTCGTGCCGATTTAGATGGACTCGATGAGATTCACATTTTATTGCGCGCTGGATTGAGCGGCGCAGGCTCATCGACGCTCCTCGTCGAAGCGGATGGGATGAAAAGCAATCCTGTATCTGTGGTATTGGATGGTTCGCCACCAATATCGCAAGACAAGGTCGTAATCAGCCAAATCTACGGCGGTGGTGGAAACTCAGGCGCACCGTTGCGCAGCGACTTTATCGAAATCTTCAACGCCGGTGGCACTCCCGTAAACCTCGCCGGCTGGTCCGTGCAATACGCGAGTGCGACTGCGTCCACCTGGTCCAGTACAAATCTGACTTCAGTTGTGCTGTCGCCAGGTCAGCGATATTTGATTCAACAAGCCGGCGGCAATAACGGCGCCGCTCTTCCAACTCCCGACGCAACAGGAACGATCGCCATGGCCGCGGGCGCAGGCAAGGTCGCGCTCGTCAAAAGCACTGCTGCGTTATCCGGCACTTGTCCAACTGATCCAAACATCATTGATTTCGTCGGCTACGGAGGCACCGCAAACTGTTTCAGAGGCACAGGCCCTGCACCTGCTGCGAGTAACACCAACGCCGCGACGCGAAACGGGGACGGCTGCACGCACACGCGAAACAACGCAAGCGACTTCACACTCGCGCCTCCAAATCCGAGAAACACCAGTGCACCTTTTAATGAATGTCCGATCACTGAATCCGTGTTAACTTGTTTTCCCGATGCCCTCGCTCAGCGACGCAATCACGACTCTGCGCCAGCACTTCGGCTTCGACGATTTCCGTGAAGGCCAGCGCGAAGTTGTGGGATCAATCCTCGAAGGCAAAGATGCCGTCGTAGTCATGCCGACGGGAAGCGGTAAGTCTCTCTGCTACCAGCTTCCCGCGATGATCCTCGACGGAGTGACGCTCGTCGTGTCGCCGCTGATCGCGCTGATGAAGGATCAGGTCGACGCGCTCCAGGCGCGCGGCCTTCCCGCGACTTTCATCAACAGTTCTCTCTCGGAACCCGAACAACGCGCGCGCATCGAATCGCTGCGTCGTCGCGCGCACAAGCTGGTTTACATCGCCCCCGAACGTTTTCGCAGCAGCCGGTTCACTTCTGCCGTGCAGTCCATTCCTGTTTCTCTATTCGCTGTCGACGAAGCGCACTGCATCTCGATGTGGGGACACGATTTTCGCCCCGACTATCTTCGACTGAAACACGTCATCCGTTCCCTCGGCCGCACTCAAACTATCGCGCTGACCGCAACCGCAACGCCTTATGTTCGTTCAGACATCATTCAACAACTCGGACTGTCGCAGCCACAGACCTTCGTCAGCGGCTTCGATCGCCCCAACCTGTCAATCGAGGTGGTCCACACAGAGAAGGAAAAGGAGAAGATTAGCCGCATCCGTGCCCTCGCCCAGAAGACGAGTGGGTCAGGAATTGTCTACGCGTCGACGCGCAAAGCGGTCGAACAGGTGGGACGTGAGCTGAAGACGGCGGGCCTGAGTGTCTCAACGTATCACGCGGGCATGAGCGATGGGCTCCGCATTAAGGCGCAGGAAGATTTCATGAACGGACGGACGCAGATGATTGTCGCGACCAACGCCTTTGGCATGGGCATCGACAAATCCGACATCCGCTTCGTTGCCCACTACCAGATTCCGGGATCGATCGAAGCTTATTACCAGGAAATCGGACGCGCCGGGCGCGACGGGCTGCCGTCAACCTGTATCCTGCTCTTTAATTACGCCGACAAAAACACGCACGATTTCTTTATCGAAGGTTCGTATCCCGACATCAGCACTGTGAAGAACGTCTACAGCGCGCTGCTCGGCACCGGTCTGAAAAGAATTGAGTTGACGACGGCTCAGATCGGTAAACTCGCAGGCGAAAAGAACGAGATGTCCGTGCAGTCCGCTCTTTATCTGCTCGAACGCGCCGGACACATCTCACGCGAAGCACCTACGGTCTCGCGCAACGAACGAGGCGCCCGGACGCCGCGAGCCATCTCCATGATCGACAATGCTGCGGTAACGGCCCTTCGCGTCGATGCACGACAGATGATCGGACGCGCAGATTTAGAGCGGCGTAAGCTCCGCGAGCTGATCAATCTGTGTTACACGGATTACTGCTATCGGGCGCACATCCTTAACTACTTCGGCGACCGCAATCACGATCGGCAATGCGGAACATGCGGCAACTGCCGCCCGAAGACCGTCCCATCCATTCAACAGGTCGACGTCGACGAAATACCTATCGCAATCAACTCACAACCACGCGCGCTCAGCGACGACGAACTACTTCGCGTCCGCAAAATCCTCGCTTGCGCTAAACGAATGAATGGAAGATTCGGTAAGAAGATCCTGGCAGCAACGTTACGCGGTTCTGCGTCGAAGCAAGTGATGAGCGCCGGGCTCAACGAACTCTCGACCTACGGTTTACTAAAGGACATGCCGCAAGACGAGATTCAAATTTACATCGATGCGCTAATTTCTGCTGGCTGTTTGAAGGTAAAAGGAGGCGCTTATCCGACGATCTCAAACACGGACGTCGGCGACCGTGTGATGCGCGAACAAGAGAAAGTAGAATTAGCTCTTTCGTGATCTGCTTCAAAAGTTCCCGCAAAGGCGCAAAGAGAAGAAACCTTCAAGAAGCTGAACCTCTTCACTGCCTTTGCGTCTTTGCGCCTTTGCGGGAACCTTCGGGCGTCTTACTTGATCACGCCCTGCAACGGACTCGACGCGCTCGCATACAACCGCTTCGGCATGCGACCCGCCTGATACGCAAGCCTTCCAGCCTGAATCGCCAGCTTCATCGCCGCGCCCATCTTCGCCGGATCCACAGCTTCCGCAATCGCAGTGTTCATCAATACACCATCGGCGCCCAGCTCCATCGCAATTGCAGCATCACTCGCCGTGCCAACGCCCGCATCGACAATGATCGTCGCATCAGGAAGTTGTTCTCGCATGATGCGGAGGTTCGCAGGATTCTGAACGCCGAGTCCAGACCCGATCGGCGCCGCCAGTGGCATGATCCCTGCGCAACCGGCGTCCATCAGCTTTTTCGCCATGATGAGGTCGTCGTTGAAGTACGGCAGCACCACGAAACCTTCCTTGACGAGAATGCGCGCGGCTTCAAGTGTCTGCTCGTTGTCGGGAAACAACGTCGTCTGATCGCCGATCACTTCAAGCTTAATGAGATCCGTTTGCAGTGCCTCACGCGCAAGGCGCGCAGTGCGCATTGCATCCTCCGCCGAATAACAACCGGCGGTGTTTGGTAGAATCTGCAAAGCCGGGTCGAGATGATCGAGAAACGACTCGTTGCTGCGATCGAGGGGCACGCGTCTGACCGCGACAGTCACCATCTCCGCTCCTGAAGCAAGATGCGCCGCACGCATCTCTTCATAACTCCGGTACTTGCCAGTGCCGATGATCAGACGCGAATTAAACACGCGGCCGGCAATAATCAGACTCTCAGTCGAAACCTTCTCTTTCACTGTCGACATACTCGAAACTTTACACGGATTTAGCTTTGACCACCACCAACGAAGTGGACGATCTCGATTCGATCGTCGTCGCGCAGCTCGGTCGTGTTCCACTCGTTGCGACGCACAACGGCACGATTCAACTCGACGGCAATTCGCGCAGGCGGGAGGTCAAGCTCCGTGATCAATTGATCGAGGGAAAGTGGACTGGAGAACTCTCGGGCTTCGCCGTTTACGTAAACGCGCAAGGTGAGCCTCGTCAGGCCGCGACAGGATGTATGATACGGCGAAGCTCGGCGGCCTGGTCCTTCACCACCGCGCGCACGAGCACAGCCGCGCGCCCGGAAGAAAACTGGGGAATTTCTGTGGCAACAGTCGCGACGCCGTCGCTTTCCGTTTTTAGGGTATAGATCAATGGACGGAAGGTCGTGCCGAGAATCTTGATTGATACGGCTGCGTTTGCCAGCGGCTTTTCGTCGCCCGCGAAACGATTGGCGATCAGTACGCGAAGCGTATAAGGCTTGCCTGAGTAGAACTCTTCGTCGTCGAGCAGGTCGATAATGAGACCGTCAGGAAGTTCTTCCTGAACTTCGACGGGCTCTTCCTGCGGCGCTTCTTCCTCGACAGCAGTCCAGACCGGCTCAGGCTCGACCGGCTCCTCAAACGCAACTTCCTCTTCAACCGTCTCCCTCTCTTCCTTCGGCGGCGGAGGCGTCCACTGCTGCGTGAGCGGCCAGTACTCGATCTCAAACTCCTCCGTCGCTGGCGGTGCGCTCGCAGTCTCGACTTCGGGCAGAGCCTCCGGTTCAGCTACTTCGACCGGCGCTTCGGCGGCTGCGGTCGTGCGTCCGCTCATCTTCTTAAGATCACCGATTCGACCAGAGTGAATGGCGGCGCAGATCAAACGATGCTGGCGTTTCAGCCGTTCCGCGAGCGCCTCATCGCTGAAGCCCTGTTCAATTAAATCGGCATAAGGAGAACGCTTGCTGGCCAGGATCGTGCCACCGGCGTAGACGAGTGAAAGGATGATCGGTGAGTCGAGCCCCTTGTCCTCGGTCTGCACATGATAGACGATGCCATCATGTTCGATGTCAGTGTTGAATCCAGTAATCACAAGCTAAAGGAAAGTCCCTCAACGAAGCGCCGCTTGAAAGCGGCTTTGGCTGAACGGTAACACAAGCATTTTTTCACGGTCAATCAGCATTTTTATTGCGGAATTTCGGGGCAGAAACCTCACTTGACACCCTTGATCACTTCGTCTAGCATCACGCTTGTACAATGATTCTCAATCTCGTGATCGAGTGCCACTCGCCGCGCAGGATTGGTTTTCGTGCGAAACCGATCTCCGGCAGGTGGCAATGTGTGTTTAGATGACGTTTCGTCTTTACGACTATCTGCCGATTCTTTTGATGTTCATCGTCGCGGCGGGCTTCGCTGTCGGCAATGTTCTGCTGTCGCAGCTGGTCGGACAACGAAAGCGAACGCGCACAAAGTTGATGCCTTACGAGTGTGGCAAAGACCCCGTGGGGTCTGCTCGTGAGCGGTTCTCAGTAAAGTTCTACTTGATCGGGATGTTGTTCATCCTCTTCGACATCGAAGTGATTTTCCTGGTGCCGTGGGCGGCTGTGTTCAAGACGCTCGCCGGACAGGGACCAGCGATGCGCTGGTTTGTGTATCTGGAAATGATGGTGTTTGTTGGTCTGTTGCTGGTCGGTTATATCTACGTCGTCAAGAAAGGCGCGTTCGATTGGGGGGAGAGGGCGCGTCGTGACGCTGAAGCCGAAGCGCGCGCGCTTCACGATCTTGAAGCACGCCAGATCAAACAGCAACGACCGGCCGCGTAAAGGTTTTTGCAATGGGACTGGAAAACAAAATCGCCGAAGCTTTACCGGAAGTGCTGACGACGCGGCTCGACTCGCTCATTAACTGGGCGCGTAAGTCATCACTGTGGCCGGCGACATTCGGACTTGCCTGCTGCGCGATCGAGATGATGAATGCGACATCATCGCGTAACGATCTGGCGAGGTTCGGCTCTGAAGTGTTTCGCGCGAGCCCGCGCCAGGCAGACGTCATGATCGTTTCGGGACGCGTGTCGCGAAAAATGGCGCCGGTGTTGCGCCGCATTTACGATCAAATGCCCGAACCGAAGTGGGTGATCTCGATGGGCGCGTGCGCGACGTCTGGAGGCGTTTTTGACAACTACGCGATTGTTCAGGGAGTGGACAAGATCGTTCCCGTCGACGTGTATATTCCCGGTTGTCCTCCCCGGCCCGAAATGTTGATTCACGCAGTGATGATGTTGCAGGAGAAAGTGATGAAAGAGAGCGTGCGCGATCGACGCGACGTTCCCGAGGCCGAAGCACGCGAAGCAGTCGTGCCTGGCACGTTACCCATCACCGATGGATCGACTGCGCGTCAGAACACGTTGCCGGAATCACGGCCATACACGATCGCCTCGAGACACGAGCGGCGCCGGTCTTCGTAACCACGGATTTAGACGGATAACAACACGGATGTCCACGGATCAGCCTATTGAAAATTCAGAAGCTGCGCCGCCGCCCTTTGTGGCGCTGTTACAGCGTGAGTATCCTGAGTGGGTTGGCGAGGTGATCGCGGCATTCGGCGAGTACACCGTCGTCGTGCCTCGCGAACACATCGTCGCCGCCTGTTCGTTCCTGAAGACCTCGCCGGAAACGCACTTCAATTTTCTAGCCGACATTTGCGGCGCGGATCGCGGTCCTGAAGAAGAGCCGCGTTTCGAGGTCAACTATCACCTCTTCTCGACTACGAAGCATCATCGCGTGCGACTCAAAGTCTTATTGAACGAGGAAGACACGCATGTTGAGACCGTCACCGGTGTCTGGAAGACGGCAAACTGGCATGAACGCGAGACGTTCGATCTGTTTGGCGTCATTTTCGACGGTCATCCGGATCTGCGTCGCATTCTGTTGCCCGACGACTGGCAAGGTCACGCGTTGCGCAAGGATTTTCCGTTGCGCGGTTATGAACCGTACAGCTTGAAATGATTTTGGAGCTTTGTACTTTGTGCTTTGTACTTTGCTCGCAATCGGAACGGTCGGTCTAGGGAACAGGCAAGCTAGCGAACAAAGAACAAAGCACTAAGCAGAAAGATCTGAGAGCAAAGACCAAAACAGAAATGAGTTCTGTAGCCAACCTTCCGCCGCAGTTTGAGATCGTCGATCAACCGCTCGACACCCAAATGACGATTTCGATGGGTCCGCAACACCCATCGACACACGGCGTGCTGCGTCTGGAGCTCGTGCTCGACGGCGAGATGGTGGTCAAGGCAACGCCTGACATCGGCTATCTCCATACGGGCATGGAGAAACTGTTCGAGTACAAGAAATATCAGCAAGGGATTGTGATTACCGACCGGATGGACTACCTGAATCCGCTCGGGAACAACCTTGCTTACGTAATGGCGGGTGAAAAGCTGCTCGGGCTCGAGATTCCGGAGCGCGCGCAAGTGATTCGCGTCCTGATGTGCGAGATCCAGCGCATCGCCTCGCATCTCGTCTGGCTTGGCACGCACGCGCTCGATATCGGCGCGATGACCGTCTTTTTCTACTGCTTCCGCGAACGCGAGAAGATAATGAACCTTATCGAGGCCGCCTCCGGTGGACGACTCACGCCATCGTATTTTCGCATCGGCGGATTGATGATGGACCTTCCCGCGGGCTTCGAGAACCGGTGCAAACAGTTTCTCGATGGTTTTCTTCCGTCGGTCGCAGAGTTTCACACGCTGCTGAGCGGCAACAAGATCTTTCAACGACGAACGCAGGGCATCGGACTAATCTCGGCCGAAGATGCGATCGACTGGGGACTCTCCGGTCCATGTCTGCGAGGCAGCGGCGTCAATCTCGACATCAGGCGCGCAAACCCGTACACCGGTTATGAAACGTACGACTTCGAAGTTCCCACCGAACCGGACGGCGATGTTTGGGCACGTTACATGGTGCGCATGCGAGAGATGAAGGAGTCGCACAGGATCGCAGTGCAGGCGTTATCGCGTCTGCGGCCTGGTCCAGTTAAGGCCGACGCGCCGAAAGTCGTGTTGCCCGATCGCGAAGCGATGAAGAGTCACATGGACGCGTTGATTCATCACTTCCTGATCGTCGCCGAGGGATTCGACGTTCCCGCGGGTGAGGTTTATTTCCCCATCGAGGCTTCCAAGGGCGAGCTCGGTGTGTATATGAAGTCTGATGGTGGACCACGACCGAGCCGCGTGCATTTCCGCGGGCCGAGTTTTGTGAATCTCTCGGCGCTGCCGGTGATGTCGGAAGGTGAAATGGTGGCAGACGTTGTGGCGATTATTGGATCACTCGATATCGTGTTGGGAGAAATCGATCGTTAGAACTTTGTGCTTTGTTGTTTGTGCTTTGTTCGCATGCGGACCGTGCAGATAAAAAAGAACGTTAAACTAGTGAACCAAGTACAAAGAACAAAGTACCGAGAACAAAGTACATGAGTACTCAGTTAACACAGATCCAACCACTTTCCCAACCAGTCGAGCTCGAGGTTGAGCCGGCGACGTTCTCGCCGGAAGTCGAAGCGGAGATAGATCGCCACCTCGCGAAGTATCCGGTCCCCCGCTCCGCGATCCTGCCGTTGATGTTCATCGTGCAACGTGAACGTGGCTATCTCGATCCGCCGGGCGTGTTGTATCTCGCAAACCGTTTGGCGCTGCGCGTTACCGACATCTGGGAAGTCGCAACGTTTTACTCGATGATCCATACGGAGCCGATCGGCAAGTACCACATCCAGGTGTGCCGCACGCTTTCCTGCAAGATCATGGGTGCCGGAAAAGTTGTCGAGCATTGCGCGAATAAACTCGGCATCAAGGTCGGTGAGACGACGGCCGACGGGCGATTTACGTTGTGGGAAGTTGAATGTCTCGGATCATGCGGCACGGCGCCGATGATGCAAATCAATTTTGACTATCACGAAAACCTGACGCCGGAAAAGATCGATCAGGTATTGGATTCGTTGCCCTAGAAGTTTATGCGTATCGAAGCCATCGGCTGTGAACCACTTCAACTCCGTCGAGTTCATCTCGAGAACTCGCGGTCTCTCGATGTCTATCGTCGTAACGGCGGCTACGAGGCGCTCAAGAAAGTACTTGACGGGATGTCGCCGGACGACGTTATCAATGAAGTGAAGAAGTCGGCACTGCGCGGGCGCGGAGGCGCGGGTTTCCCGACCGGAATGAAGTGGAGCTTCGTTCCGAAAGACTCGCCGAAGCCAAAATACGTTGTTTGCAACGCGGATGAATCAGAGCCGGGGACGTTCAAGGACCGTTACTTGATGGAGCGCGATCCGCACATGCTGATCGAAGGCATGTTGATCGCCGCCTATGCGCTCGGGGCGAAGACTAATTACATCTACACGCGCGGTGAGTACAAGTATTTGATCGACATCATGGACGTCGCGCTCGAAGAAGCGCGCGCCGCGGGGCTCGTTGGTCAAAAAGTTCTCGGTGCTGACTTCGCCTGCGAGATCCACACGCACACTGGCGCCGGTGCTTACATCTGCGGTGAAGAGACGGCGCTACTCAGTTCACTCGAAGGACTGCGCGGCCATCCGCGCATGAAGCCGCCCTTCCCTGCTGTCTCCGGTCTGTATGCGTGTCCGACGGTTGTAAACAACGTCGAAACTCTGACGGCCGTTCCCGACATCATCAAGATGGGTGGCGAGGCTTATCAGAAACTCGGAACTGAGAAAAGCGGCGGCACGAAAGTGTGGTCCGTCTCCGGTCACGTCAATAGTCCTGGCGTTTACGAACTGCCGATGGGCTACGACGATATGGAAAAGTTCATCATGGAAGACTGCGGCGGGATCATCGGCGGCAAGAAACTGAAAGCCGTGATTCCCGGTGGATCTTCCGTCTACATCATGCGCGCCGATCAGATCATCGGGAAAGATGTGCGCATGGATTACGAAGGACTGGTCGCAGCGGGATCGAGTGTCGGCTCGGGTGGTTTTATCGTCATGGACGAAACGGTCGACGTGTTCGAATCGACGAAGAACCTAACCGAGTTTTACAAACACGAATCGTGCGGCTGGTGTACGCCGTGTCGTGAAGGCACGGACTGGCTCGTGAAAATTTTCAAACGCATCGATAAAGGCGGCGGGCGTCCCGAAGACGCGCAACTGATGCTCGATCTTTGTGACAACATCGAAGGCAAGTCGTTCTGTCCTTTGGGCGATGCTGCCGCATGGCCCATCCAGTCGGCGATCAAGCGCTTTCCGGAAGATTTCGCACGCAAATTAAACATAAATGGCGATCACTTCGCATAATCTCTGTGTTCCTCCGTGTCTCGGTGGTTAGTACACCACAGAGACACAGAGGACGCAGAGATGGCACAGAGAAAAAATGGCGACTGAGTTAGTCAAAGTCACGATCAACGGAAAGCTATTTGAAGTTCCAAAAGCCGCACGGCTGATAGACGTGTGCCGCGACAAGGGATTCGACATCCCGTCTTTCTGTTATTACGCCGACCTCGCGCTGCAAGCCTCGTGTCGCATGTGTCTCGTGCGCATCGAAAAAATGCCGAAGCTTCAAACCTCGTGCACCATCACGTGTACCGACGGCATGGTTGTCACCACACAAAGCGAAGAGATTGAGAAGGCGCAGCGAGCGATGACCGAGTTTCTACTAGCGAACCATCCGCTCGATTGCCCAGTCTGCGATCGTGGCGGCGAGTGTGAACTCCAGGAGATGACCTTCGACTGGGGCGGTCTCGAAGAGCGATTTACCGAACAAAAAAACTACTACGCCGAGAAATTTCTTTCGCCGATGGTCGCGAACGATTCGCAACGTTGCATTCTCTGCAAACGCTGCACCCGCGTCTGCGACGAGTGGATGGGCGAGGACGCGATTGAAGCAGGTGGTCGCGGCGCGCACACCGTGATCGGCACGTATCTCGGCTGGCTCGATTGTTCGCAATGCGGCAACTGCATAGAAGTCTGCCCAACGGGCACGCTGCTCGACGCTACTTATCGTCACCAGACGCGTCCGTGGGAGTTGGCCCAAACGATCTCGACCTGCAACTTCTGCTCGGACGGTTGTCAGATGTCACTTGGCTCACGTGGCGGGGAGTTAATGCGCGTCGTCGCACGCGATCGTTACGTCAACGGCATCAACGGCGAGTTCCTGTGCGTTAAAGGACGGTTCGGTCATCCTTTCGTCAATCACGAAGCGCGCATTCGTACGCCGATGATTCGTTACAAGAAAGGCGGCAAGCTGATTCCCGCAACGTGGGATGAAGCGATTCGTCATGTTGCCGAGCGTCTCGACGCAGTCGCAAACGACCATGGACGAGATTCGATTGGCGTTGCGGGCAGTCCACGTCTGACAAATGAGGCGCTGTACGTGCTGCGCAAGTTTGCGACTGAGTTAGTCGGCACTGACAACTACACCACCACGGACGCGTTTACGCTGAAGCCGTTCTTCGACAACCTGGGCGGGCAGTTGGCAACGCATCGCGACATTCGTTATGCGAAAACGATTCTGTTAATCGGTGGCGAGCCTGAAGAGTTGCAGCCGCTGACCGGCAAACAGATCCGCCAGGCAGTGAGAAACGGCGGCGCCAAACTAATCATCGCAAATCCCGTTCGCATTCGTCTCGTGGAACAGGCCGCTAAGTTTCTACACATCCGACCGGGAACTGAAGACGCAATCGCGCTCGCGTTCGCCCTCCCAGCGAACGATGCGTTAGCTGCACAGAAAGCCGGTATCGAGACGAGCGAGATCGACGCCGTGCGCCAGATTATCGCGGATACGCAAGGTGATCTGATCGTGATGTTTGGCGGAGAACTCAGCCGCGAAGCACAAGCCGTAGTGGGCCAGCTCGCCACCGTGTTTGCGGCAGATAGCCGGCGCGTGCTGTTCCATCCGTTGCCGTTATTTAACAACAGCATCGGTGCGCACGACATGGGCATGATGAACGGCGCGATGACTCCGTCAGAGATGATTGCAGCCTCGGGCGATGCGATTCGCGCGATGTATGTAGCCGGGAGCTTCCTGCCGCAGCACATGGAAGCAGCCGAAGACGCACTCGCGAAGCTCGACTTCCTTGTGGTCCAGGAACTCTTCGAGACTGAAACAACCAGACACGCCGACGTCGTGCTGCCCGCCTCGTCGTACGCCGAACAGGACGGCACGTTCACTAATAACGACGGGTTGGTCCAACGAGTGCGACAGTCGATTCCGCCGGTCCACCAGACAAAGCCGGACTGGATGATCACGGCCCAGCTCGCGAAAGAACTCGGACTCGATTATGGCTTCGAACTGTCGCCGGGCGCGGTATTCCGTGAGATCGGCGAGAAGGTGCCGGCGTATTCGGGTATGCGCTATCCGTTGTTGAAAGACGAAACGAGTCCGATTCAGGCGAAATACCGTGTTGGGCAAACGGACGTTAGCGAGGAACTGGCCGCTGTTCGCAACGCCGTCGAAGCGCTCGACGATACTGGCGAGAAGATTTATGGAACGCCGAAAGTCGGACACGAGTTGTTCAGGATCGGAAACCTGACGGATAAGGTGCCGCAGTTTCATCTGCTGGCCTCCGGTAATCCGCGGCCTGAGACGACGGCGATCTCTCCGCTCTACCAGATAACAGTGGGAGCTAAGGCATGAGTTAGAAGAGGTTTCCCGCAAAGGCGCAAAGACGCAAAGACAAACCAAAACGCTTTGAACTTTGCGTCTTTGCGCCTTTGCGGGAGACCTTTTGCAAGAGCATATGGAGACCGCAATCGACATAGGCCTCAAGCTGGTAGCCATCACCGTGGCTTTCACGGTCGTCCTCCTGATTGTGGCTTACACAGTGCTGGCCGAACGTCGCGTACTCGGATTCATCCAGGGACGGCTTGGTCCGAATCGTGTTGGCCCAGGCGGACTCCTGCAACCATTTGCCGACCTGCTGAAGTTCATTCTCAAGGAAGACATCGTTCCGGATAAATCAACGCGCTTCGTTTACGTTCTGGCGCCCATCGTCGCCACGATGGCGGCGTTGATGACGATGATCGTCTATCCTTTTGGACCAGACACCCGAATTCCCTTCACCGACATCTCGTTGCCGCTGACGATCGCGCGTCTCGACGTGGGCTTGCTTTATGTTTTGGGCGTCACATCCGTGGGCGTTTACGGCATCATGCTTGCGGGTTGGTCGTCGAATAACAAGTACAGCTTGATGGGTGGATTGCGTGCATCCGCGCAGATGATTTCGTACGAGCTGGCGCTGGGGTTGAGTCTGATCGGTGTGATTCTCCTGGCCGGCTCATTGGACCTCGGAACAATCGTCGAAAGGCAGTCGGGCTGGCACGGTGCGCGGTGGTTCATCTTCTTTCACCCGCTCGGCTTCGTCATTTATATGATCGCCGCGATTGCCGAGACGAACCGTGTTCCATTCGACTTGCCGGAAGCTGAAACAGAGCTCGTCGCGGGTTTTCACACTGAATACAGCGCCATGAAGTTTGCCCTCTTCTTCCTCGCCGAATACATCAACATGTTCACGGTGTCGATGCTGGCGACGACGTTGTTTCTCGGTGGCTGGAACGTGCCGTTTGCGGAAGACATCTTCGGGCGCGGAACGTTTCTGTTCGGGCTGGTCAGCGCGATCGGTTTCATACTTAAAGTCATCTTCTTTCTGTTTCTTTATATCTGGCTGCGGGGAACGCTGCCGCGATTTCGGTTCGATCAATTGATGAACTTTGGTTGGAAGATACTGTTGCCCTTTGCGCTCTTTAGCATCTTTCTGACCGCAACCCTGATCTTTCTGTTTCCGAGTTTGTGATGACGGTCCTGCTGTTCATTCTGTTTGCCGGGATGGCGATTGGTTGTGCGCTGGCGGTGGTCGCGCAGCGCAACCCGCTTTACAGCGCGATCTCGCTGATAGGTGTCTTCATTTCGCTGGCGTGTCTTTATGTGATGCTGGCGGCGCCATTCATTGCGGCGGTGCAAGTGATCGTTTACGCGGGCGCGATCATGGTGCTCGTTGTGTTTGTGATCATGTTGCTCAACGTCGAGGAAGAGGAACGCCGGCGGCCGCGTCTTAAGTTTCTCGTACCGGCGGCGGTGGTTTTGTCGGCAGTTCTGATCGCGGAAATTGCATTCATTCTGGTGACTGTGCAGGAGTCGCGCGTAACGCCTGTGTCTGATAGCTCGTCAGTGGGACTGACGCATTCGGTCGGTTCGGCACTATTTACCAAATATCTGCTGCCGTTTGAAATAACTTCGATCCTGATACTGATGGCGATTGTTGGCGCGATGACACTTGCGCGGCGCGGAGGACTGCTTTCGCCAACCGCGCGCATCGTTCCGGGCGCGACCCAAATACCGTTGTCGCTGATCGATCCAACAGTTGGTCACGAATCGACGCTGGCGGTTGAAGCCGAGACAACCCAAGAAGCAGCGCGTTTGCTCGGTGTCGATCGCGTGCTAGAACGACCAAAGCAAGAGTAAACGTTATGGAACCACAACTCTCCTGGTATCTCGCGCTTTCCGCCGTGCTGTTCACGATCGGTGTGACTGGCGTGATCATTAAAAGGAACGTCATCGCGATGTTCATGTGTATCGAGCTGATGCTGAATGCCGTGAACCTGACGTTTGTTGCGTTCTCGAGTTTCTTTCACGACGTTACGGGACAACTGTTCGTCTTCATCGTTATGACAGTGGCGGCGGCGGAAGCGGCAGTAGGCCTCGGAATCATCATCGCGATCTTTCGTAATCGCGAAACGCTTGATGTGGATGAGGCGAGTATTTTGAAGCTTTAGTCAGTTGTCAGTAGTCAGTTGTCAGTAGAGTGGAACTACCACGGACCACTGACAACGGACCACTGACTAATCCAAAATGGAAACGAATCTGCTTAGCGTGATCATCTTCGCGCCCTTGCTTGGGGCGGCGACCAATTGGTTCGTCGGGCGGCGTGTTCGCGACGAGCGATTTATCGGATTGGTCGCATGCAGCTCGATCACGATCTCGACTCTGGTCGCGTTCTATCTCGCGTTTAAATCGCACGGCGCGCTGCGCGGCGAGGAACCACTGCTCGATCACATCTGGACCTGGCTTCAGGTGGGCCAGCTTCGCGCCGACTTCGCCCTCGCGATGGATCGCCTGAGCGGGACGTACGCGCTCTTCGTCACTTTTGTCGGCCTGCTGATCCACATCTTCGCGATCGGTTACATGCACGGCGAGGCGGGCTTCTACCGTTTCTTCTCGTACCTGAACCTATTCATGTTCGCGATGTTGACGCTCGTGTTAGCGGACAACTTCGTGTTGATGTTTGTCGGTTGGGAAGGCGTCGGTCTCTGCTCCTACCTGCTAATCGGCTACTACTTCAACAAGAAAGAGGCGGGCGACGCGGCGAAGAAGGCGTTCATTACGAATCGCATCGGCGACTGGGGATTCGTCCTTGGTGTGATGCTCACGTTCTTCGTGACCGGCTCCGTTAGTTTCTTCGCGAATCCGGCTGCGGGCGAAGCCGCGCAAACAGCGCTGTCGTTCTTCAAAAACCAACCCGTTGAGCCGTTCACGATGGGAGCGATCTTTGCCGGCGGCGCGACGACGATCGCAATGCTCTTGTTCATCGGCGCGGCGGGAAAGAGCGCGCAGATTCCGCTTTATGTCTGGCTGCCGGACGCGATGGCCGGACCGACGCCCGTCTCCGCGTTGATTCACGCGGCGACGATGGTGACCGCTGGCGTTTACATGATCGTCCGTTGTTCAGAGATCTTCATACACGCTCCGACTGCGATGTTTGTCGTCGCAATCGTCGGCGCCGCGACCGCGTTGTTCGCCGCAACCATTGGCATCGCGCAAAACGACATTAAGAGAGTCCTTGCATACTCGACTGTCTCGCAGCTTGGATACATGTTTCTGGCCTGCGGTGTCGGCGCGTTCGTTGCGGCC
>DASRPN010000172.1:0-9971 GCA_035646355.1 Pyrinomonadaceae bacterium
GGGGCGAATTATTAGAACAGTGGGGGCTCAAACAGGTTAGCAAATGAGGGCGAGGAAACAAAGCATAAGGGGCCGCGGAATATTGCAGGAATCTTGTATTCCTACGCAATCTCCGTTTCAGCCCCGTCTTCGTTAAAAAAGGCACAATAACACGTGCAAAATTGCTTCATCCGGCTCAGCTTGAAGGTGGTCTTAAGCCCATCATGCGCATGTAAGTAATGATGTTTCCGTAGTGCAGGTTTGTATGGCCCAGGTTCACGAACAGCGGCTTGAACTGCGAATCCTTAGCGTCGTGCGCAGCGGTGCAGCGACCGACCGCCTCCTTTAGTTTAGGCATGAGCGTATCTTTGTCCGTACTTCCCTTCTCGACCGCCTCTGAATATTCGACTTTGTTGCCAACACCGTGCGCGCAGAAGTAGTTGTACGAATCGGTGATGTGGGCGATCAGTTGACCGAAGGTACGGACCGTGTCGGTGGGTTTGTAGTTGAACTTGTCAGCCGGGACCATCTCGGCCGACTTCACCACCCAATTATTGACTGCCTGGAAGGCGTTCTTAACCTCGTCGTTTGGTGTTTGGGCTGCTGGTGTCTGGGCTGCTACAGAAACTGACAAACACAGAATAAGTAAAAAGATTCGTGGGATCATTGGGTTTTCTCCTCGACGAGTTTGTAACCGCGGATTTTGTGAATGACAAGAAGCAATACGTGAACGGTATTAAATCTGACACGAACGGGCTTAAAACAGTGATCTCTGTAATTCGTGCTCGTGCTTTATTACGGCATTAAAATCGGCGCGCGGTTCGAGTTTCGTTTCGACTGTACGAACGAAATTATCGAGTCGACGAAAGCCATCGATCTTTTCCCGGTCGCCGACTTTGGCGGCGTCGAGCGACGTCCGCAGGAATTCAATCGACTTGTCGTACGTCTTTAACGGAACTGGGAAGGGGTGGCGATCCTTTCCGCCGTGAGCAAACGAAAAACGCGCCGGATCATTGAACCGGCTGGGAGCGCCGTGGACCACTTCCGCCACGAGCGCTAGCGACTGCAGCGTGCGAGGTCCAAGATTCTCGAGCAACAGCAGCTCCGCGAAGTCGTGCAACTCGCGATCGTAAGCGACAGCGAGCACAGCGCCCAACCGTTTCAGATCCACATTTTTCTCACGGACTTCATGATGCCGCGGCAGCTTGAGATAGCGCGCGACGCTCAGCGTTTTCTCCGGACGCTCGTGGGCGATCTCGAGTAAAGCCTTCTGTGCTGGCCCCGCGTTCGCGTCGACGAGGTTCATAATCGTGCCCTGGTTCTCGCCGACGATTCCCGTATGCGGTTCCGCAACGAAGTCCTTAACCGTGGCAGAGTGCCAGTGATACCTACGCGCGAGGCCGTTACGATCGTTCAAACCTTGTTGGACCACCGCCCACTCACCATCCGCAGCCAGGACAAAGTTGTGCAAATAGATCTGGAAACCGTCGGCAATGGCGTTGTTGTCGATACGCGCGGTGAGCCGGCTGGTGCGCACGAGTGATTCGCCGTCAAAGCCGCGCCGGTCCCCGAGCACACGCAACTCAGTCGGCGTATTGCGTGAGAATCGTCCGCGTCCGCCGCAGATATAGAGTCCGAGTTCGTCGGCCTTCGGTGCGAGGCCGCGCTTCAGGGCGCCCATCACCGAGGTCGTGATCCCGGACGAGTGCCAGTCCATTCCCATGACTGCGCCGAGCGCTTGAAACCAGAATGGGTCGCTGAGACGTGAGAGGAAAGCGGAAGTACCGTAGTCGTGAACGATCGTCTCGGTAATCGCTGTACCGAGTTTGGTCATCCGCTCGGCAAGCCACTTCGGGACGCGCCCGCCGTGAAGAGGAAGATCTGCAACACCCGATCTTTTCATCCGTCTAATCCGTGTTACCGCTTACTGCCTGGGAGGTGTAGACGGTACATCACTAACACTAAACCAATCCCCTCGCCCGTCGTTGGTGCGGAGCAGTCGCATCATCTCATCGTACGTGAACGGACGCGCGCCGCGACGGCCGAACACCGAAACCTGGTTTCCGCTCTCGTCAACTGCGCGATCGCGATCGAGACCTTTGGAAACCGCGAGCGCCTCGCCTTTCGTCTTGAACGTCGCGATCAACTCGGGTCGCGGCCGCGGACTGAAACCAGCGTATTCCGGCATCGTCTCTGGCGACGTCAGTTGCAGTATCCGCAGGCCGTTTTTGCCGTCCGCGACGTATGCGAAAAGACTCGCGTTTGTCATCGCGATCTTCACTTGATGCACGTCATTTAGTGCGCCGTTCGCATTGTACTGTAGATCTAATCGCGGGCGTTCAGGCTGCTCGACGTCGACAATCGCGATCCCGTGTTTTCCGTTGGCCACATACGCGTAAGTACGCGCGACGTAAACATCGTGCGCGTCCTCTAACGGCACAAAAGAGCCTTCAACGAGACGCGCGTCCGCGAGGTTAACAACTTTCAATCCGTCGTCATCGACCACAAATCCATATCTAAATTGAATTGCTACCGCTTTTGGGTGTTTCAAAGGGATTTTCTTACTGATTTGTGGGTTGAGCGGATCGTTAATGTTGACCACTACAAGTGCCGTGTCGGTGGTGATGTAGGCATGGATTCCCGCAATGGTGATGTTGTTTGCACCGTTGAGTGCTCCATCGGGGTTGAACGCGGGACGCGCACGTTTCAAGTAATTATTCAGCGGATCTCCATCGAGTAGAGTCGCGGCATTTACCAGGATCAAACCTTCGTATTTGTCAGCAATGTATAGGTAAGCGTAAAGCGGATGTATCGGTTGCTCCTCATTTTCTGGACGGCGTGTGCGCGCCGGATCGACGGCGAGCGTCGTGGGCGCGGCCACGGCGGTCGCATATTTCGACTTCACCCAGAACTTCTGTCCAAAGCGTGACACCGGCGCCGTTACGATCCGCTCTGAAAAGCCTTTCTGATCGATCTGCGCGACGTCGTAAACACGCAAGCCGCCTTCCCCAGCGGCGACATATGCATATTCACCTCGTAGTTGCACCTGCAAAACCTTCGGATTGCCCACATGTTCATAAAACGTCTTCAACTCGCGGCCGCCGCGCACGAACTTTTCGTAATTCGACGGATAAGCGATCTGTTGCAACGTGCTGCCGATTACGGCTTGCGGTTCGGTGTGCTCGGTCGCTACGACCACTTCAAGCGCGTGATCGGCGGCAACGTAGACAAACCGTCCCATGAAGTTGACGAAGTTCGTTCCCTGCAAAAGCAACTGGGCTAGCCATGCATTGTTGTCGTTCTTCGTCGAGACATGACAATCGGAACACTGCTTCGTTTCAGTTGAACGCACCGTGTGCGGCACGTGCGTGTTGAACGCCTGACCAGCGAAGCCTTCAGCGGATGTCGTTTGTTGTTGCGAATAGATCCATTCGCGGTTCTGGTTCTGCGAACTCACGAGGACGGCGGACGACGAGCGCACCGGAGCGACGCGCTTGCCAGTAACTGTTCCATCGCGACCGAGCATGAAAACGTCGTCACGCAGCACCTGGAAATTGTATTGGGTGTAGTTGCGCGTGTCGCCGCCCTCGTTATGACGGTTCGGCATTTTGCGATTGGCCTGCATCGACAGGTGACAACCAAAACAGCTCGTCATCCACGACGAATGACATGCGACACAGGTCATGTCGTTATCGCGATGAGCCAGTTGGTTTGCGTCGGACGGGACGTCGCCCCACGTTGTGTTGTCCTTGCGAATCGTCTTTGCGTAACGCGACTTTTCATTGTAGTCGCGGGCGGTGGGCGTGACTGTATCGACTGTTTGTGGGACACGCCACCAACGGCCGGGGACGACCATCGAATTCTGCATGATGTCGCCGTTCTTTAGATCGATCTCCTGCCCGTGTTCATCTTTTCGTTTTCGATCGCGCGTCACGCGTTGAAACAGCGGAATGCGCGTGCCTTCTTGATCACGAACACGAATACGCGTCAGATCCTGGCCCACGAGTGGCTGGTTCTGGGTCTTGCGACGCTCAGCGGCGGCGCCCATCGCAGCGGCTGCCGCGGGACCGGAAGTAAACAACGTTGCCTTCTTCTGGATCGTTCCGTGACAGTCTTCGCAGGTTATTTCGATCGATGCGCGCGGTTCGTTGTAGAGGTTGCCGTCGCCGTGTGAGTCCTGGCGGAAGTGACAGTCCACGCAGTGCATTCCGCGTTCGAGGTGAATGTCGTTGAGATGGACCGCTTTCTCAAACTTCTTCGGATCGTCAGCCGCAACGATACTTCCCTCCGCATCGAGCAGGTTGCCTTTGCGATCGCGTTTGTAGACCTTGCGAAACAGCCAACCGTGACCGTGTGAATCGCCAAACTGTGTGTTCCGCAGCAGCAAGTTGAAACCCGCCGTGCCGGTCTTTTGTAGAAAATCAAGGTTGGACCACAGCCCGCGCAGGCTCGAACCTTCGGGATTGCGATTCAGTTTCTCCTGCTCCTCGTCCTGACTCGGGTTGTGCTGCTTCGTGGGATAAAGATTCTTGCCGTCGCTCTCGTTGTCCCACCAGGTAAGACCCATGTAGCTAGCGACCATGTTCGTGCCGGGATGCATGTGGCAGACCATGCACTGCGAACTCGGGATCTGGCTCGTAAACTGGTGTTTGATGGGATGACCCGATTCGTTTTTCGGAATGCTCGTGTCGGCAGTTTGTGAGCGGCCGAGGTTTCCCGCCAGCTGGTAGAAAGCCGAATGCGCCGGCTCGCGATCGTTGGCGTAGATCACGTGACACGCAGAGCAGCCAGACGAGCGATAGTCGCCGGGGTGATCGTTTGTGCCGAGATGGTTCAACGTCGGATCGAGCAGACGCGTCTTCTGCAAACCGAGAAACACGGGATCGGTTCGATTCGCAGTACCCAACCCGCGAGGACTCAAGCCTTTGTCCGGTTTTCCCGGTTCTTCTTCTTTGTCTGGGAGTCCCACCTCCAAGCGCCGTTTGCCGCCACGTTCAAACACACGCAGCACATTGCCCGGTTGTGAGATCTCCCACCGCGGGATCGGATCGATCAACTCGAGCAGGCCTTTGATTCGACGCTGTTCTTCCGTGGTCGTTTGCAGCAGGGTTTGCGGTTCGCCGTTTTCGCTATAGCTCTCGCCAAAACGCGGGTCTTTCAAATGGAAACCGCCGTTGTTATAGAGCGCCGCGCCCCAGAGCATCGCGCCGTGCGTCATCATGCTGCGCGGCACGTTCTTCGATTCGATTTCATGACACGAAGAACTGCCGCACGTCCTGGCTGCGACACGCAGATCGCCGGGGTTGATGAAACGCACAAACTCCCAACTCTCGCGATTCAGAAGCGTGTTGGACCGTTCAGGATTCCCTCCGCTGTACTTACCCTCGCGCCACCACTCGCGCGGAAACCGCGGCTGCACGTGCGCTTCGTCTTTAAGGTTGGAAGCCGGATTCCCACCGTGACACGCCGTACAACTCAAACCAACCGCATCTTTGCCCTCTTTCAGTTTCTCGAGGGTCTCGGTGGTCCCATACTTGTGCATCGGCTCGATCATGCCGTGACACGTGACACAGCCCTCGAGTTTCAACAACGTTTTTGGCTCTTGTCCTACATAAGCATTCGCAGCAAACGACAGGACGCAAACGAAAGGAATCGCGCCAAGAAGGAATGAAAACCTGGTAGAAGCTCGACTCAAGCTTTGGCCCTCAGTGCGCTCTGTGTCTCTGTGGTTTATTCGACCACCGAGACACAGAGAACACGGAGTCAGAGTATTCGTCTATGAATTCCGTCTTTTAACACAACGACATTGAAGTTGATCAGTAAACCCACTTTCCACCCGCCAAGACGAAGGTAAGTCAATAGCTGGGCATCATGGATTGGAGCCAAGTCTCTTACACATTTGATTTCCACAACAACTAATTCGTCGACCAAGATGTCAATCCTATACCCGCAATCTAGTTGGACGCCCTTGTATTGCAGAGGTAATCCACACTCTCGCCGAAAATTGATGCCGCGCAGCGAGAGTTCTCTGCACAAACATTCCCGGTATGATGACTCAAGCAATCCTGGACCAAGCGTGCGTTGAACCTCAATAGCAGCACCAATAGTTTCATACGTAAGCTCATTGACGTGAGGATTCATGGGCTTCTTCCTTCCTTTGGGTTAAAAAACAAGTTTTATCTGCGCGAATAACGAATACAGCATCTTCTTCGGACTGATCACATCGGGCTGACAGAAGTCTTCAACTCCCGGCGGACAATTGCGATTCGCGTCAGTGAAAATATCGCGGAACCCACGCCCCGTTTGCAGCGACGCGGCTCCGAACGTCATCGTGAAGTTGTTAATCAGAAACGGCCGGTACGCCACACCTAAACTGTAATCAAATCCGATGTCGTGCCGGATGCGGTTTTGAAACAACACCAGCTCCAGCGGCTCCGTCCGATGAAACCGCAGATAGTTCGCGTTGAAGATAGCCTTGATCCGCTGTGTAACTTCAACATCAACACCCGCGTTGTAAATAAAGATTCCCGGATTCACGAAGTTTGCCTGACCCTGAGTCTTGCTGCTGCGCAAACTCGGTAACAGGCTATTTGGTTGGACCAGGCCGACACCGGTTTGCGTCAGACGAATTCCGTTGCGCACCCAGAATGAAAACTGTCCACCAACAAAATTCGGATCGTCGAAGATCGCGTCGAAGCCAGTTCCGCGATCGTCAGTCGCGTTGCTGTCGCCTTGCGCGAAGAAGAACGAGCTTTTGAAACGAAGATAGTCGCGATCGACCGACAGCTCGGCGGCGGCCATGTGCGAGCGCACGTCGACTCTTCTTCCGGCAATCGGATTGTGCTCGTCGTGTCCAAAGGCGAAGTAGTAAGCGTGCGAAAGATTCAGCCGGCCGAGGTGCCCGTCGCCACTGAAACCAATATAACCAACTTTCACCGCGTGCGGCCGCGCATCGCCAATCAACGCCGGGCGGACCAGAAACCCGTTGCGATCGAATTCAACCGTGCGGCGGTCGTCGTTGTAATGAAAACTTCCCTGGATCGTGTAGCCCTTGCGGATGAAATCCTGCCGGAAGACGTTCGCGATGTAAACGTTTTGATGCCGCGTGTCGAAGCGATTCAAACCGCTGTTCGTGTCTTTCTCGAGCATTGAGAAGTACGCGGCATTGAATTGGACGCGATTGTTGTCTAACGCGCCAAACACGCGCGCGCCGAGATTGTTGTCGGAGAAAATGAAGCCGCGAAAGTCGGAAACGAACGGTTGAATTCCCGCTCGGACTGAAACGAAATCGTAGTTTGCGTTGACGTCGGCAAGCTTCACTTCGCCGAACGCCTCTTCGAATGATGCATGCCAGTCCGTGCGGTTCGTGCCGCGACGGACGTCGATGTTCACGACGCCGTTTTCACGTGCGTCGAGATAGTTTGGCACGCTGAACGTCGGAGAGAACTTTATGGCCCAATTGCGAGGTTTGAAGACCGTGTCGCCGTGAAAGAGTTCGAAGCTGAACTGGACAGTCTCTGAGGCGGCGAACTGTTCGGGCCGGCCAAAGAACTCACCACTCACGGGATCGACGCTGCTCACGTCGGAAGGCGTCGGCGCGCGTCGCTGTTCGACATTCGTCGAGCTGACGGCGGTCAGAATCAGGAACAGTTTGTCGCCTTTGATTGGGTAGTCGCCCTTGAGAACGTTCTGGTTGTAAGGGTCCCACCAGCGTCCTCGTTTGAATGGAATGTCGCGGCCGCGCGCGCCGCGATCGCCGTAACGATCGTATTCCGGAAAGGTGACGCGCCATCGATCGGGAGTCTCGCGTCGCTGCGGCAGTGGAGTTGTTTGACCAGCGGCGGCGGGTGGGGCAAGAGGAATGTCGATGACGATTTCCTTGCCCGGTTCGATGATCGCGTTTTCAAGCGTATCGCCGCGCACGATCGCGAAGTTGCCATAGTTTTTGTCTTTCTCAAACAGCGCGACGTGGGGTTGGTCTAACGTAAGGCGATACGCGCCGGCACGAAGTTGTAACGAATAACTGCCGTCCGAGTTGGTCCGAGTGCGATTTATTTGGCGGGTGACTTGATTCGTCACGAGGACAACTGCGTTGGCGACCGGCTCTCCGGTGGATGAACGAACGACGCCTTTAAGTCTGCCGGGGCTCTGGGCCACAACCGGAAGACAACTTACGAAAACCAAGCACGTCAATGCTGTTGTTCTCAGTGAGCGACGGCGCACGCGATTCGCGTTTTACCACAGATCGGCGGGATTACACAGATAAAATTTGTGATACATTGTGCGCCGATGTGGCGTCGAATGATCTTCGTGTCGTGTGTGCTCTTCGCCGTCTATGCTGGGGCGCAACAGAGCGGCCCAATCCTGATCAGTCACACAGATTCGACGCGCGCCATCTCTTTCGATTCTGTCACGCGCCGTCGCGAACCTTTTTCAACGACCACGCAGATCAAGTTTGGCACTGATCACGCTACCCGCATCATGCTGTTTGCCATGAACCTGAGTCTGCAACCAGGCGATACGGCAAGCGCCGTAACTGCAGAAGCCGAAGATGCGGCGCACAACATCTATTCCCTCGTGGTTGAGAGCGTCGTTAAGGTAGAAGAGCAGCCGTGGGCCACGTCGATCATAGTGCGCTTGGATAGCAATCTACCGGAGACGGGCGATGTGTTGGTGCGGATTAAATATCGTGGCATCGCGAGTAATCGTGTGCGTGTGGGTATTGGCCAAGTCGGGGGTGGACCACCTGACGACATCAACGCGATACCAACGCCCGGCTTGGCCGGGCCGTTCGATCAGCCCACACACGTAGCCGCGACAACCCTAACGCCGACGGACGTGCAAACGATCATTCAACAAGCTGCGTCGGCTGCGGAGTCTTTGAACAGAGCGGTGACGATCGTCGTCACGGATCGCGAAGCTAACGTGCTCGGATTGTTTGCCATGACCGGCGCGCCGGCGACGTCGACCGTCCGCAGCGTCGGCACGCTTGGTCGCGGTCTCGAGGGCGCGGTCGTACCCGCCGCCGACGCCGCTACAGCGAAAGCCGCAACGGCAGCGTTCTTCAGCACGACCGGCAACGCATTCTCGAGCCGTACCGCGGGCTTCATCATCCAGGAACATTTTCCGCCGGGAATCAGCTTTCGCGCGGGTGGGCCACTTTACGGCGTGCAGTTTTCGTCGTTGCCATGCAGCGACATCAAGATACCTTCGGCTCGACTCGGTTTATCAGCGGATCCCGGTGGTCTGCCGATTTACAAGAATGGTCTGCCGGCGGGCGGCATCGGTATCGAAGGTGACGGACTTTACACGGTGGATCGCATTCCTACCGACAACGATCAACCGTTCGAAGAGTTGATCGCGGCGTCGGGAACGCGCGGTTTCCAGGCGCCGAGCGGAATAACGGGAGACAAGATTCTCGTCGACGGCATCCGTCTTCCTTTTTCAAATGTCGCGAGCCCGCCCGCGCCAACAAACGTCGCCAACATTGCGGGCGCGGTCATTTCGTTCCCCGGCGGCATGGCGCCGGCATCCGAGTTTGTGCCGCAGACTGTCGGCGGGATTAGCGGCGAAGTCAGTCCACGTTTCTTTCCCTTCATCGCCGGGACCGCGCCAGTTGGCTCTAATGCATTAACCTCCACCGACGTACAAACAATCATTTCGCGCGCTGCCCAGCAGTCCAACATAACGCGTGCGGCGATCAGACAACCACTGGGCAGTAATGCACGCGTGACGATCGCAGTAGTTGACACGGCGGGCGTTGTGCTCGGCGTGTTTCGCCAACAAGATGCGCCGGTGTTTGGCTTCGACGTTGCAGTACAGAAAGCGCGTACGGCCGCATTCTTTTCGACCTCAAACGCCGCCACGCAATTGCGTGCGGCGGGTTTTGGATCCTACATGGACCGCGCAGCTGCGGATGGTTTGAATTTCAATGGCGCGTTTGCTTTCAGCGATCGTGCGATTGGATTTCTGCATCGCCCGTTCTTCCCGGA
>DASRPN010000173.1:0-22116 GCA_035646355.1 Pyrinomonadaceae bacterium
CAAGCTCAGCCAGGTTGAAGCCAATGCGCAACGCCTGTCGGGCCAGTTGGATGAACTCGCTGCCGTTTCGAACGCCGCTCGCGGTGGTGCGAAAGCAGCGCAGGCAACCGCTGACGCCGCAGTTGCCGGTGTAACGGCGACCAACGAGCGCATTTCTGCCCTTGACGATTACGAGCCGACGACGACCGCCGCTGTGAACTTCCGTTCCGGCAGCGCCGTGCTTTCGCCCGAATCGAAAACGACGTTGGACGACATTGCCACCAAGGCGATGAACTCCAAGGCCTACGTGCTTGAGGTTACAGGTTTTGCCGATTCAAGAGGTTCCGTGAATCTCAATCGACAGTTGAGTCAACGTCGCGCCGATGCCGTCATTCGTTACCTGGTTGAAAATCACAACGTTCCGCTGCGTCGCATCGTGACGCCGTACGGCTTCGGTGAAATGAACCCGGTTGCGGAGAACGAAACCCGCGATGGCCGTGCTCAAAATCGACGCGTTGAAATCAAGCTGCTTGTTAACAAGGGAATCACGGCCCCAACGCCGACGATGAACCCGGGAACTTCCGGTTCCGGTAACTAAGAACTGGTTCGCGGAGTTTCACTTTCGGGTGCAACTCCGCGTCCGCTGGATGGCACCAAAGAGTCAGTTGGATCACGCCGTCACAAAAACGGTAGGATAAACAGACATTCACGCCGCATGAAGGCGGCATGATGCACAGGCTCGAGGGTGTCAGAGATGATGTTGGGAGTTGAGAAAAGACTTTGGCGGCCGGCATTCCTGATGGGAGTGCTGGCCGTTTTTCTGTCTTTACCGGCTCTCGTAGCGCAGGCGCAGAAACGCCTCAAAGACATGCCGCCTCCGCCGCCAGCCTGGAAAGCTAAGCCCACTCCGACTCCGGCGCCAACGCCGGAGGAAAAACTCGAAGTAATTCGCACCACTTCGAATCTCGTAATGGTTCCCGTCTCAATCACGGATCGTGACGGTCAGGCAGTTCAAGGACTGACGAAGGAAGATTTCCGTCTTCAGGAAGAAGGGAAGCAGCAGGAGATCACCGGTATTGGCAATCCCGAAGAAGTCCCGTTAGCGATCGCGCTGTTGTTCGATATATCGAGCAGCGTTAGTCAGAAGGGTTTCTTTCAATTTCAACAAAATGCCGCGGCTGCGTTCTTGAAGCAGGTGATGAAACCGAATGATCGTGCGGCCGTCTTCACGATCGCGACACAACCGACGATGGTCCAGCCCTTGAGCAGTGCCGAACAGGCAGCGGCGAAGATAGTGACGATTCCGCCGGCGACCTCTTCTGTTGCGACGGCTTTTTACGACACAGTCATCGCCGCGGCAACCTATCTCGAATCCGCGCCCGGCCAGTACCGGCGCGTGATTATCGTCATCACCGACGGCGACGACAACAACAGCAAGCGAATAGTAAGCGTCTCGAATGCGGAAGCGAGGGCCAGTAATAACGATCAACTTACAGGCTCCAGGGCACGCGCTGGTCTGGACGCAAAACATCGTCTCGCTGTGGCCGATGTCCAGCAAGCTGCCCAGAAAGCAGATGCAATCTTTTATTCCGTCAACCCTGGTGGTCCATCTGTGCGCCTGAACCAAATCGCCATGCGCGCTGAAACCGGCATGGAGGCGATTGCGGAAGCGACCGGAGGAACAGCTTTCATTCCGGACGGCGAGAAAGATCTGGAACGAGTTTTTCGACAGGTAGCGGCCGAGTTAAGAGGGCAGTATCTGCTTCAGTATTACGGAAACACCGAAGGGCCGGGCCAGTTCCGGCGCATCCAGGTGTCCGTTCCTGCGCGTGCCGATGTTCGTGTCCGGGCGCGACAGGGCTACTATCCGAAGAAACAACAAGACTGACGTTTTCATTGCCTCATAATTACTAAAACGTCCGTCAGTCTATTAATCACATTCAATAACGTTCTACCCGCGGCGTCGAACTGATTTGCCCCGGCCTGTTCGTCCGCAGTTGCCGCGCCCGCTGCAACGCCCGCGAGCTTGATGTAATAGGGCTGGAGTTCCGGTGTCGCCCGAAAGTCGATCTCGAGTTTATCCAGACCGTCGCGAAAGCCCTGAATGCTTGATCTAACTCTCGCTTTGCTTTGCTGGTTGCTTTGGACCACCGCCGGTGACGCCTGGTTGCGGCGAATCTCCTCATCTGCCGCCGCAATGCCGCTGTTTATGCCGCCAAGCAAGTAAGTAAATCTCGTCAATAGCTTGATCTGTTCGGCGACGCGAGTCGCACCCTGCGTGCGCACTTGCGACGTGCGTTGCGCGGATGCAGCTGGAGTGCTGGGTCTCGGGGTCGAGCGACGGCGGGTCTGGCCCAAAACACTGCTCGGAATGGCAAGAATTGCCGTCAACACGGCGATAGCGATGACTCTCAAAGCGTTTCTCCTCTGTTGGTTTTCTGGGAGATTGTACCAAAGACCAGGGCGACTGTTAGAATGACGCACAAAGTCCACAGCCTGGTTGCAAAGATGAGAGAAAGAAAGTTGTTGGTCCAAAGATTAGGGCTCGTGGATTACGAGCAGGCGCTCGCGCTTCAGAGACAAGTCGAACAGGCTGTAAAGACCGGCGGTCAGCCGGACACGCTGCTCTTACTTGAACATCCGCATACGCTCACCATCGGCCGGCGCGGCGACAGCTCGGCGATTCTACTAAACGAGGAACAACTAAAACAGCGGAACGTTACTTTGTTTGAAACGAATCGCGGCGGCAAAGTGACTTATCACGGCGTGGGCCAGGTGGTTGGTTATCCGATTGTTAATCTCAGTCCCGACCGCGAAGACGTTCATCGTTACGTCCGTGATTTGGAAGAGGTTTTGATTCGCACGCTGAAAGACTTCGGCATCGAGTCGTTTCGCATTGCCGGTCTGACCGGAGTTCATACTCAGCGCGGCAAAGTCGCGGCCATTGGAGTTCACATCGCCCGCTGGATCACCACCCACGGCTTTGCGCTGAACGTGAATACAGATCTCAGTTACTTTGACTTGATAATCGCTTGCGAAGGTGAGCCCGTCACTTCCATGGAAGAACTGCTTGGCGACGAGACGCCGTTGAGCGTCGTGGAGGATCGGCTCATTGCCAACTTCGCCGAAGTGTTTGAATTCACTCTTAATACCGAAGCTGTTTATGCTTAATATCGACATGATCCGTGCGGCGCGCGAACGAATCGCGTCTCGCATTCATCGCACACCGGTGGCTACTTCACGCCAGTTCAACGAAGTAGCGGGTAAAGAAGTTTTTTTCAAGTGTGAGAACCTTCAGCGTGCTGGCGCATTCAAAATACGCGGCGCGACGAACAAGATTCTGTCGCTAACCGACGAAGAGAAACGACGCGGCATCGTCGCTTTCTCATCCGGCAATCATGCGCAGGCAGTCGCTTTAGCGGGTCGCGAAGCAGGTGTGCGCGCGTTGATCGCGATGCCCTCAGATGCGCCACAAGCGAAAGTCGCGGCGACACGCGAGTACGGCGCGGAAGTTGTTTTTTACGATCGTCAGAAACAGGACCGCGAAGCGTTCGCTCTGGATCTCGCCGAACGCGAACGGCTCGTGATGGTCCCACCCTACGATGATGAATTTATTCTCGCGGGTCAGGGGACGTGTGGCCTTGAGTTGATCGAAGACGTTCCGGATCTCGATTGCGTGTTGGCGCCGTGCAGTGGCGGCGGTCTGTTCGCGGGTGTTGCTACGGCAGCCAAAGCCGTCAATCCAAGTATTCGCTGTTACCCGGTCGAGCCTGCTGATGCTGACGACACGCGACAATCGTTGCGGAAAGGCGAGCGCGTTACGATTCCGCCTCCCGCGACAATCGCCGACGGACTTCGCGTCCAAATCCCAGGACGACTTACCTTCCCGATCACTCAGCAACTGGCTGACGACGTTCTTATCGTGACGGACGAGGAGATTGTCGAGACGCTTCGTTTCATGCTGTTTCGGATGAAAATGCTGGTCGAAACCTCCGGCGCAACGGCGGCAGCGGCCGTAATGTTCCAGAAACTGCCCGCAGACGTAAAACGTGTCGGTGTTGTGCTGTCGGGTGGAAACATCGATCCGGGGTTGCTGTCAAAACTCTTGTAGCTTTCTTTGCGCCTTTGCGCCTTTGCGGGAGACTCATTCTTGCACCGGACAGCACGCGGTTCGAACTTATCTCCCGCAAAGGCGCAAAGAAAGCTATTACGAGCAGGGGGCTACCGTGCGAATCCCGCTAATCCGTGGCAAAATCGCTTCAGAGGTAAATCAAGTTGGCCCGCGAACTACGTGTAATCACTAACAATCAGAAGATTCGCCAACCAAAGCCCGAATGGCTGCGCATTCGTCTGGGCGATCCGACCAATCAGAACAAGGTGCTCGAACTGATTGAGGGCCTCAACCTGCACACCGTTTGTCAGGAAGCGCGTTGCCCGAACATCTTTGAGTGCTGGTCTGACCGCACGGCGACGTTCATGCTCGGCGGCGACATCTGCACTCGTCATTGCGGCTTTTGTGCGGTGGGAAAAGGAAAACCGGGGCGTCTCGATCCCGAGGAGCCACGTCACGTGGCCGAAGCAGTGGGCCATTTAAATCTTGCGCATGCAGTGATTACGTCAGTCAATCGTGACGATCTTCCCGACGGCGGCGCCGTGCACTGGGCCGAAACGATTCGACAGGTGCGCGCATTGAACCCCGAGTGCAAGATCGAAGTCCTGATTCCCGATTTCAATGGCGACGAAGCAGCACTAAACACGGTCCTCGATGCTGAACCCGATGTCCTCAACCACAACACGGAAACGATCGCTCGTTTGTACCGGCGCGTTAGACCCGACGCCGTTTACCAGCAGTCGTTGACACTACTGCAACGCGCAGCCGCGAGACGCGACCGCGAAGCGCGCGGCATGTTAACGAAGAGCGGAATCATGGTAGGCCTCGGTGAAACGTTCGACGAAGTTGTCGAACTAATGAAAGACCTGCGCTCCGTTTCCTGCGACATTATGACCATCGGTCAATACCTGCAACCGCATGCGCGACGTCTACCGGTCGAACGCTACGTTACGCCGGCGGAATTTGCGCAGTGGCGCGACATCGGCATGGAATTCGGCTTCCATCACGTCGAATCCAGTCCCCTCACCCGGTCCTCCTACCACGCCCGCGAACAGGCAGCCGACAAGCCTGAAATGGCCAGAGCGAATTAATGAAAGCCGTCATCTTCCGACAACATGGTGGGCCGGACGTGCTCGAATACACGGATGTGCCTGAGCCGCAGATTCGCGCGAACGAGGTCCTCGTCGAGGTGAAGGCGTGTGCGTTGAACCATCTTGATATTTGGGTTCGCGGAGGGTTGCCGGGGATTGAAATTCCATTGCCGCACATTCTCGGCGATGACGTCGCGGGAGTGGTGAAGCAAGTCGGTGAGCTCGTCACCTGGGTCAAAGCAGGCGACGAAGTGATGGTCCAGCCGGGTGTCTCGTGTGGACATTGTGAAGCATGCCTTAGCGGCAACGACAACTTCTGCCACGAGTACGACATCATCGGTTATCGCCGCGACGGAGGGTACGCGGAACTTGTCGCGGTGCCCGGCGTCAACATCGTTCCGAAACCGGCGCAACTCAGTTGGGAAGAAGCAGCAGCGCTGCCGCTGGTGACTGTAACCGCGTGGCACATGCTCGTCACGCGCGCCAACGTCCAACCCGGCGAAACTGTGCTCGTGCACGCCGCCGGCAGCGGTGTTGGTTCAATCGCAATCCAGATTGCGAAGCTGCGCGGCGCTCGCGTGATCACCACGGCGAGTTCAGACGAGAAGCTGGCCCACGCTCGCGAACTCGGCGCCGACGAGACCATCAATTACACGAGCAGCGAATGGCCCAAAGAAGTCCGACGGTTAACGAATCGCCAAGGCGTCGATGTCGTGGTTGAGCATACCGGCGCCGCGACCTGGCCCGGCTCGATTGCGAGTCTCAAGACAGGTGGACGGTTGGTTACCTGCGGTGCGACGAGCGGTTACGACGGGCATACCGATCTACGCCAGGTCTTCTATCGACACCTGAACATACTCGGCTCGTTTATGGGCTCTAAAGCGGAACTACTAGAAGCATTGAAGTTTGTTGAGCAGGGCAAAATCCGTGGAGTTGTCGATCGCGTGCTGCCACTCGGCGAGGCTCGGCAGGCGCATGAATTGATCGAGAATCGAGCGCAGTTTGGAAAAGTTGTCTTGAGCCCGCGATAAGGTTCCCGCAAAGGCGCCAAGGCGCAAGGAAGGAATCAGATCTGGAACTCTTTTGAAACTGAGTATCTCTGCCTGTTTTTCTTTGCGCCTTTGCGGGAACCCCTTTCAGACCGAATCTACCTCGCGGAATAATCCTCGATCACATATCGTTTCTGTAACTCGACGAGGTCGGCGTCCTCGAACGGAAAGTTACTGCCCGCCACGCCCCTTTTCCTGTCCTTTGTCATCGTGAAATCAACGATTTGCCGGGCTTTTGTTTTCAGGATGACACTGTCCGCGGGGTCAAATGGCTTACCATCCTTGCGCGTAAAGACCCAGATGTAAGTGAACTGCCCGTTCTTAACGAATCGCAACGCTTCGTCGAAGTCGTTCAGCGGTGTCGACGTCGGAAGTGCTGATGGCAGCGGGGTCGGATTGCTGACCGATGTTTCAGAAGTTGAACGGTTGCAACCGGCAAACATCAATGCCAGAAGTACGATTACTAAGAGCTTCAATCTCATGGTTCATCAGGAAAACCAAGTGTGTCTTCCACCGGCTCGTCGCGAATATACATTATCGTGCAGTCGGCATCTTCGTAAACAATGTCGAACCAGCCGCTCAACCGCGCCTTCTCGAAGAAGTCGTGATGCATGTTGTCTGAAAAAACGTAACGCGCCCCAAAACGATCGCGAATCAGCGGTCCCGGATTCTCCTGCTGTCCCAACGTTATTCGATCGTACAACCGCGACAGGTTTTGATTCTTTTCGAAGAGGTAACTCGGATCGAGACCTGACACGTAATAGTGCGTCGGATCGAAATAGAAGAGCCGCGGAAAATCGTCCCAGTCAGTATTAAAAATAATCTGTCCGGGCGGAATATTCGCGCGCATCCACGCTGCGCCTTGCTCAAAGTGATCGTGTGGCTCACTACGGCCGATCTCTTCCGTCGTTGACCAAAGGTTAAAGAAGAGAACCGTTCCGAGGATCAACGTAACGACAGCGGCACCAATGATCCTGGCCCACTCACGCCAGTCGAGCTTCTCCTGGTAGTCATCGAGATATGGTTGCAGTTCATCGAGTACGTGCTGCGGCAGGCGCGTCAAATACGCTGGAACGCCTTGCAACCACGGCTGCACCGAAAACGCCGCAAACATCACTGCGAATGGGGGCCAATACTCGGCGATTCGTTTCCAACGCGCCGTCATGATCATAAACGCCGTCGAAAGCAACAGAAAGAACAACGGGTAGTGACTGCGCCGCCGGTCGGATGGGTCAAACGCGATGTAACCGACGAGCATCGCGACGCAGGCTACAGCCGAGTTCCCAAGAAACTCCCACGAGTCGTACGGGTACCACTCCGATCCAACCTTCGTGTCGAAGCCCGACATCGTGAGCTTGATCGCCACGTGCTCGCCAAGCTGCCGGAAGTTCTGTGGGAAATAGGGATTGATGACGAGACCAGCCGCACAGCCCAGGATCACCCAAACCAGCGGCCGCCACGCGAAACGTCGCTCGGTCCACGCGATCACAAGAACCCACAGCACCGTCGCCATCAACAGCAACACAAACAGGTCATAGGTCCAGGTAAAAACAAGCGCGAGAGGCAGCAGCGGCCAATATTTCTTTCTGAAAAAGAGGCAGATCGCGATCACCAAATACACGATCGCCAGCGGCGGCGCCTTCGCCATGTTCATCCGAAACATAAACGGTACCGAGCACGCCAGCAATGCGACCAGCCAAACGAGCACGAAACGAATGCGGAAGTAGATGAGCAGCCAGTAACAGGAAAGCACTGCGAGGCTCGCAAAAACTATCGAGGCCACTTTCGCACCCTTTCGCGGGTCTGAAAACTCCGCGAACGGGATCTGCATGATGTGAAAAAGCAGGTGATGATCGACGTACTCTTTCGAGTTAAGCGTCGTCAACGGCAGCCAGGGAAACTCCGGCGGAAACTTGCCGGCCTTCATTCCTTCCCACAGCGTGCGCGACCACTTGATGTGATAGTAACCGTCGTAGTCGCCGCAGCAGATCGAGTTGGTTGAGAATTGCAGGAGCCAGAAGACGCCGGCGATGGCGACGGCGCCTATCAGAAGCTGAATGATTCGTGTGGTGGATCCGGGTTGGAGTCGGGGGAGTTTGCCGGGGCGCGGTGTCATCAATCGCTCAACTGGCTCTTCGTCTGTCACCTCACAGTTGTTCGATCAAATCGAGCAGGGCCCGAGGGTCAATCGGCTTGGTCATGTGCGCATTGAAGCCGGCGTTGGTCGATCTCTCCTTGTCGTCGAACATCGAGTAGCCAGTGACGGCGACCATCGGCACTGTTTCGTATCCCGGCAGCAATCTCATTTCTCGGGCGAGTTGATAACCATTCATCTCCGGCATGCCGATGTCGGAAATCACCACGTCAAACTGGCGTTGACGTGCGGCATCGAGTGCCCCCCGCGCTGAAGCGGCAGTCACAACTTCATAACCCGCGTGGGTCAACAGGACCGCGAGCATCTCGGTGACGTCCGCCACGTCGTCGACAACGAGTGCGGTCTTGCCTGTGCCGGGTCGAATTCGCGTTGTTCGATTATCAGCCGTCACGTCAGTCGGGCTGTTTGAAGGGTTCGACAATATTTGGCTGAGACGATAAAGCGAGGGTTGAACAACTGTTCCAGCGCTGGTAGCGCAACTATCCTGCATCCAGTCAGCCTTTCCGCCGGGTTCGTTGTGGAGAGCGGGATTAATGTAGCCCAAACGTCGATGCCTGTCTACAAAACTTCTTGATTCGACTGCATTAAAATTATCGATAAAAACATCGTGGACAGTGAGAGTTTATTTTGCTACGGTGAGCCAAAATCAGACCAACTAAAGGAGCGAAGGAGATGGCCGCCAAAAAGGGAAGCAAGAAGTCTAAGGGTGCGCGCAAAGCAGGACGAAAAGGAACAAAGAAGAGCGCAGGAAAAAAGGGACGCGGTGGCGCAGCTAAGCGGTCCACCAAGAAGGCAGCAAAGAAAGCCGGTAAGAAAGGTGGCACTAAAAAGGCCGCGAAGAAAGGCGCTGCGAAGAAGTCGACCAAGAAAGTTGGCAAAAAGGGCGGCTCAGTAAGAGGTGGGAAAGCGGCAAAGAAGAGAAGAGCAACAAAGTATACTGGTCCCCAGGTCGCACCGTCTCAAGAAGCAACTGAAAGCGAAGCTTCGATGGTTGAATCGACCGCAGGAGAGTTTGATAGTGCGGGCGGCGACAACGCGAGCCTCGGTAGCGACGAAGAAAGTTCCTGACCAATTGGGTGAAATCCGTGTTCTACGTGTCTTGAAATGTATCCCGCCGGCAATCTTCTCATCCCCGTAGAGCACGGACAGCTCGAAGCAATTCTCAAAGAGCCGCGGCAAGTACCTCGCGCCGCGGCTCTTGTGCTTCATCCGCATCCACTTGGCGGGGGCACGATGCACAATAAAGTTGTGTTTCGTGCCGCAGCCGCTCTGAACGACGCCGGTCTCATCACGCTCAGAATCAATTTTCGCGGCGTCGGACAAAGCACTGGCGAACACGACGAAGGTCGCGGTGAACAGGACGACGTCCGTGCGGGATTAGATTACCTCGCGCAGCAGTATTCTCAGGTGAGGTTGGTACTTTGTGGTTTCTCTTTCGGGGCGCGCGTCGGGTTGGACGTTGGGATCAACGACGATCGCGTTCAATACCTGATCGGCATCGGCACCCCGCTCGATAAGTATGACTTCAAGTTTCTCGAAGCGTGCCGCAAACCTCTGCTTCTCGTCCATGGCGAGCACGATGAGTTTGGCGACGTCGAACAGTTGCGGCAACTAGCCGCCGAACTTGAGAAACGCACTCACGTCCGGCTGGTTGTCATCCCCGGTGCCGCACACTTCTTCGAAAACAGCCTCGACGAACTCAAGCGCGCGATCAGCGATTGGATCAACGAACAGCTAGCGCATTAAGTGATTTGTCAGTTGTCCGTGGTCAGTTGTCCGTTGTCACTACTGACTACTGACTACTGACACTGGCTCTTGGTTCCTCGTTTTCAGCGGAACTAATGCTGATGAAATTCGACGTTTGCGGTTTTTTGTCACGCATTCGCAGTCGAATGAGCGTGAATCCGACGGCTAACACGACTGCTGCGACTGTGCCGCCGAGCAAGAGTTTTCCCAGATCGTCGAAAGCAGCCGTTGGAGGCTCTTGTAAATTGAGGAGAAGCAGGCAGAGCGGGAAGAAGTTCATTACCTCACGACCTTTCACGTCAGGTCCGTTTGGGCCGGGGATCGACGCGGAGTTAGACACCAGGATGCATGCGTTTGTTCCGCGCAGGCCCAAGCGCTTAGGATAGCGGCATGTCCGAAAACCGCGATCCTGCGATACGAATCACACTCTTGCCACGCGACACCAATTCACAGGGCACGATCTTTGGTGGCGTCATTCTCAGCTACATCGATACAGCCGGGGCTATCGAGGCCCATCGCCACACGCGCATGCCGCGCTTCGTCACCGTGGCGATGAAGGAAGTCATTTTTCACAAACCGGTTTTTGTCGGCGACCTGGTGAGCTTCTACTGTGAGACGCTCCGCGTCGGAACTACTTCGATCACTGTGCGTGTTGTGGTGGAAGTTGAGCGGTTGGGAAAAAGTGAGCGAGTGCGCGTGACGGAAGCGGAAGTGATTTATGTAGCGGTGAATGAAAAGGGTGACAAGGTTCCGATAGAGAAGAAGTGAGCTTGGTACTTGTCAGTAGTCATTGGTCAGTAGTCAGTGGTCAGTAGTTAGTAGTTTGTCAGTATCGAGAACTACTGACAACGGACAACTGACCACTGACTACTGACCAAGCTCAATTCAACCTTGACTGCATGCGCCGAAGCGCGACGGCCGCTTCTCTGAAGTTTGGCTTCTGCTTCAACGCCAAGCCATAGTGCCTTGCAGCCTCCAGAAACTTGCGACGGTTCTCGTAGACCCTCCCTAGATTGAAGTGCGGAAATGCGTACGACTCATATCGCGGCGCGAGCAGCGCGCGTTTGAACCAACGCACCGACCCGTACGAATCACCCTTCGCTAACATGTAACTCCCGATGTCGTTGTAAGGATTACCCAGGGTTTCGTCCACTCGAATCGCTTCCAAACATTCGTCGATCGCTTCGTCGTACCGCTCCTGAAAACTATAAACCCAACCAAGAAACGTGTGCGCTTCCGCCGTCGGAAACGTCTCAATCGATCGCTTGTAAAGCTCGATCGCGCGATCGTAGTCGTTCGCCTGCTGCGCCTCGTACGCCTCGTGGAATAATTGGTTCGCTTCATACCGCCTGAGGTCTGAAGCGTCGTCGTAAGCGTTCATAACCATTACTTACAGTTAGAAGCAGCCTTCTGCGCTGTATCCAAGCGTTTAATTCGTCCTTCGGCCTTCGGCGCAATCGCTCTCCCCGCGGCGAATACGCGTTTGAGCGCGTCAGAATCGATCGGCGCCTTATCAGGCGAAAGCAAAACTGGCGCGCCTTTGAACATCGTGTAACCGTCGCCGCCATCAAGCCCGATGAACGTCGACGTCGCGAGCGAGTACTTCCGAGTTTCGTTCAGCGGCTGACCGTTGACCTTAACTTCGATCACCCGCGAACCAGGAGCTTTCGAAGCGTCGAACGAAAACTGGACCCCGGAAACCTGCGGAAAACCACCGGGCTCGGAGCCTGGCCCGGTCCGGCTAACGCCGTGCTCCAACGCTGTCTTCAACATCGCTCCGGTGACCTCAATCTTAACCAACTTGTTCTTAAAAGGCAGAATCGACAACACATCCCGAATCAGGATTCGCCCGCGCGGGATCAGCGAATCAGCGCGTATGGAGCCTCCGTTCATAAAGCCGATATCGGCCACCAGTGTTTTGCGAAACGAATCCGCGACAAGGTTACCGACGTTCGTCTCGCGCGTCCGGTTTTCCGCGCTGCGAGCGTCGAGTGCGACCGTCGAACGGCCCACCGGTTTCGACAACTCAGCCAGCAAATTCGCGTACTTGCGATAAACCGCGGCAAACTCGGGCGCCTCTTTGGTTTTGCTATCGACTTGAATCACTCTCCAGTCGATGCTCTCGAGTTCACCGGTCGTTTGCGAGATATTCAGATCAATCTGTCCAAGCTCGCGCGCATCGGCCGTCATCTTGAAGATCGGCGCATGCCCGGCGTGCGACTCGAGCAACGTGTGTTCGTGGCCACCGATGATCAGGTCGACGTCAGCACACCGCGCCACTTCCTTGTCTTCACGCATGGACAAATGCGTCAGCGCCACAATGACCTTCACGCCCTGCGCCTTTAGCTCAGAGACCATCTGTTTCGCCGTATCGCAGGAATTGCGAAACTCGACGTCCGGACCGGGCCGCGACGTGCTCTTCGTCTCCGGCAACACCAGGCCAAACAATCCAACCTTCACACCGTTAAATTCGCGAATCACATACCGCGGCACGTCGCCAAACGGTTTACCGGTTTTTAAATCGATGACGTTCGCCGCAACCCAGCCAAACTTCGACTCCTTGATGCGATCGCGCAGCACGTCTGGTCCAAAGTCAAACTCGTGATTGCCGAACGTGGCGTAGTCGAGACCCGCTGCGTTCCACGCGTCGATCATCTGCGCGCCTTTGTAAGTGATCGACTCGACTGACGGCGAGATCGTGTCGCCCGCCATCAGGAACAATGTGTTCGGGTTCTGCTCTCGGATCGATTTCGTAAGCGTGAGCACGCGTGCGAGACCGCCCGTCGTCCCCTGATCTACGGGTGCGAACTGGTAGACGTCGTTAACTTGCAACAACGTGACTTTGACATTGCACTGCTTTTCCTGCGCGGTGATTGAAAAGATCGCCGTTAGAAAAAGGATCAGAGCCAGCGCTGTTCGGCGTAGATGGAGGTTCATATTGTTTGACCTTTCATGAGTCGTGTCGCATGAGTCGTGCTTGGGTCGTGCCTGAGTCGTGCCTAAGTCGTGTTTGCCTAGAGGCGTGAATTATACTCACCCCTGTTGATGTCGAATAGAGAAACACTTTTCATCACCGGATTTCCGGGGTTTATCGCCGATCGTCTGTTGGAACGCCTCGCCCGATACGATTGTCATTTCCTACTCCTGGTCCAGCCATCATTCCTCGCGCGAGCGCGCGACGAGATTGCGCGGATTGCGGGTCTCACTGGAAAGCCGGTTGAGCAGTTTCAGATCGTCGAAGGCGACATAACCCACGCGGAGTTGGGATTGTCGCTGCTTGATGCTGCTGAGGTGCGCGAAGAGACGACGAGAGTCTTTCATCTCGCCGCGGTCTACGATCTCGCCGTAGCGCGCCAGCTCGCACTGCACGTCAACATGGTCGGCACGATGCACGTGCTTCAGTTTGCACAACTAATGCCGAGCCTTCGTCACTTCCACTACGTCTCGACCTGTTACGTTGCCGGCAAGCGAGAAGGCGTGATTCTCGAAACCGAACTTCGTCACGAAGCGGGTTATCGCAACTTCTACGAAGAGTCGAAATACCTGGCTGAGATGGAAGCAGAATCAGCAAAAAAGGTTTTGCCGATCACGATTCATCGTCCGGCAGTGGTGTGTGGTGATTCCAAGACCGGCGAAACAGTGAAGTACGATGGCGTTTACTATCTGATTCATTATCTGCTGCGCCGGCCCAACCTGCTGTCGTTAATCAACATCGGAAATCGTGAGGTCAGTTTGAATCTTGTTCCGGTTGACTTCGTGGTTGACGCGATGGCGGCACTGGCGTTTGACGAGCGATCGATTGGCAAGACAGTGCAACTCGCAGATCCGTCACCGCTAACCACTAACGACTTATTCAATTCGATCGCACGCGCGATTAACGGCAGCCGATCCCGCGTCACGGCGCCGCGCTCCTGGGTCTACTTTTTTCTCATGTTGCCGCCATCGCCGAAGATCACGGGACTGCCGCACCATGCAGTTCCCTACTTCTTCGTGAAACAGCTTTACGACACCAGCCAGGCTCAAGAACTGCTTGCGCCGCACGGCATCCACTGCCCGCCATTCGAAAGCTACGTCAAGAAAATCGTTGAATTCGCTGCCGAAAATTCTGTTTTGAACCACAGATAACACCGACCTCACGCCCGCTTGACAATCTGGGGCTTTAGAATTAGTCTAAGTCCATCTTGAAAGGGACGAAGCTAACACCACAGCGCGAAGCAGTCTATGAGGTGATTCGTGGACGCCACGATCACCCCACCGCGAGCGATATTTTCGAGGCGGCTCGCCGTCGCCTGCCCGGGATCAGCTACGCAACCGTCTACAACTCGCTGCGCTACCTGAAAGATGCCGGGCTCGTTCACGAGATTAGTTTTGGCGACAGCGCCAGCCGTTACGACGGCGTGATGGAACGTCATGACCACGCGATCTGCAATGAATGCGGGAAGTTGGTCGATTTGGATATGCCGGAAGCCGCGAAGCTGATGCCGGCGGCTGCGCGAAAGTCGCGCTTCAGACCGCAATCGGTTCATTTTACGCTGAGGGGAGTTTGTCCGGATTGTTGCGGGCCCCAGTAACTACTGGCATGGCTCGCCGGGTCTTAATAAATTATTTCAACTTTTTTGGAGGATACATGACAGCAGCAACAGCAGCGGCAATGGATAAGGCGATGGTTGGCCAGCCGGCGCCGGATTTTGAAATGGCCTCAACGAAGAATATCGAGAAGCTCAACGAGCCGGTACGCCTTTCCGATTATCGTGGCAAGTGGCTCGTGATGGTGTTTTATCCACTCGATTTCACGTTCGTTTGTCCGACTGAATTGACGACCTTCAGCGATCGTTACCAGGACTTTGTCGACATCGGCGCAGACGTCATCGGCATCTCGACTGACTCCGTTTACTCGCACCGTGCGTGGATCAACACGCCGCGTGACAAAGGCGGCGTCGCGGATCTTAAGTACCCGCTGGCCGCCGACGCGACGAAGAAAGTCGCGAACGATTACGGCGTGCTCATCGAGAGCCGCGGCATCGCGCTTCGCGGACTCTTTGTGATCGATCCGGAGGGAATTCTGCGCTACAAGGTCGTTCACGACTTGAACGTCGGACGTTCGGCCGAAGAGACGCTGAGAGTTATTCAGGCGTTACAGACTGGTGGTTTGTGCCAGGCAGAGTGGAAACCAGGTCAGAAGACGCTCAACTAACAACAGGGGTTAGATCCGTGTTTTCCTCGTCCCGAGGAGAACACGGATCTAAAAAAACTAATGGCAATGAAAATAGGGACACCGATGCCCCGGCTTGATGGGGCGACCGAATGGTTCGGAGGAACACAGGCAGCGGCGGAAGCGGACGCCGAGGGCCGTCCGACGCTGGTGCATTTCTGGTCGGCTAGTTGCGGCATTTGCAAAGACAACCTGCCGCGCATCGGGCAATGGCGCGACGAAAAGAAGGACCACGGGCTGCACGTGATCGGCATTCACATGCCGCGTTACGAGAGCGATACTGACGTCGAGCTCGTTCGCGAATTGATTGGAAAGCATGGTGTGACTGAACCGGTTGCCGTAGACAACGAGCACAAACTGAAAGAAGCGTTTCACAATCATCAGGGTTTCGTGCCGGCTTACTACCTTTTCGATCGCGAGGGAAAACTGCGGAGCTTTGCGGCGGGCGAGCGTGGTTTGGACATGCTCAAGTCAGCACTTGAACGCGTCCTGGCGACGGAGGCGGCGGTCGCAACTTAAGTTACGAACCGCCAAGGAACTCCAGGAGGCGGTACGCAAGATAGACGCTAATGAAAATGCTGGCGACCGCCAGTCCGATCAGAACGGCGATTATTCCGCCGACAAATAACCAGTCGCTGGCGCTCCCGGCGCTCGCTTCATCCGCTGAAACTGTCGCACGCTTCCTGAGTAGATCGAGGTTTCTTTGATTCGACTTCCACCACGCATCGAAGAGGTCTCCCACCACAGGTAACGATCCGATTGCGTAATCGAGCGCATAAATCAACCCCATCCGCAGCAGCGTGATCTTCGGCACGCGATACCGCACCGCATTGACGAGAATGTAGAACGAAACGAGCGACGAGGCCGTGTCGCCGAAACCGGGAATGAGACCGATCACGGCGTCGAGTCCGAAGCGCCAGCCCAGCACCGGCACCCGAAACAGATCGTCCATGAGCCATGCGAGATTGTCGAGGCTCTTATCTGTCGAGATCCGTGTTACCGGATACGTGTCATTTGCTGCCAAAAGAATTTCCCAACCTTGGCTAATGCTCCGAAGGCGTTTTTGTCGCCTGACCGTTGCGGGGCTTGTTTGGAGGGGATACCCAAAGTCGCCGCCAACTCCGCGTCGGGTGGCGCAATATCTTCATCACCACGTTTCGCGCTAAGCCAGCGGGTAAATGTACGACCAATCATGCGTCTTTGTTCGACCGGGGCTTCGGCGACGAGCGCAATCCGCAGGTCTTCCATTTGGGCGATTTCGTAGAGGTTCGCCTGGTAGTAGTTGCGCAGAGCGGCGAAGATCTTCTCATCGCCAAGGGAACGTTGCAGATCGACGAACATCAGTGCGCCTTTCGCGGTGACGATGGCGGCGTACTGAAAAGTGTTCCGGTAATCTCGTGAAGGACGATTTGCGTCCATGTCGTCGCCGCCGAAAGTGCGGTAGAGCCGGTAAACGCCGCGCACTTGATCTTCGAGAACAGCAGCGGCTTTTTCCGCACCGTAAATGCTCTTGTAGTAGAGCAACGAGGACCAGACGGACAGCGCTTCGTCCAGCACCGGTTCGCGCGCTGGGTCGTTTCCGACCGCCGCGCCCCACCACTGATGCGCGACTAGATGCGCCACCGTCCATTCCAGACTTTCTTCAACCGATGGGCGTTGCTCGATGATGATCTGCGGCAGGTTACGCACAGCCGGAGAGTCGAAGTCGACGTAAAAAGCGCTGGCAATGACGTTCAATCCAGAGAACTCACAACTTCCAATACCGGCGACGAGCGGAGCCTCAGCTACACTGATCGTCTTGAACGGTAACTGCCCGAAGGTCGACGTAAAAACGCGCACCGCGTTTGCCGCCACTGTCAGCGCTCGCTTGCCGACGCGTTCATGATCCGCGAGATAGATTGAGCGAACCTTGATGCCCTCTACTTCGGTGTGTTCGCTGCGCAAGCTGCGGCCCGCGAGAATCGCAAAGTCACGCAATGCAGAGCCGGCGAATGTTTGACCGCTCTTGTCAGACTTGTTGCTTTCGCTGCCTGAAGTAAATACCTCGACGCCTGTCGGAACGCCGACAGTCACCTCGTAGTCGGCTGCTTCGTTGAAGACAAAGTCGCCGACAGACGGTTCGAGTTTGCGCCGCCATTCATCGCCGTCGTGAACGGCAAGAACGGGATAACCAGCTCCAAGCAACATCACGCCGCGACATTGAAAGTTAATGTCGCGTGCACGACGCGTCTCGCGATCGCTTCGAAGCGCTGCGCTTACTTGCTTTACAACGTGAGTCGTCAAGCTCGTTTCGTCGCGATCGATTTCCGGCACGGTGCCTTTGAACTTGATGACGACCTCGGTCGCGTTACCGGGCGGGACCGGTTCGCGAAGATTGATTCGCAACGTCGTGCCCTGATCGTCGAGCGAGATGAGCAGCGGCGTGTCGTCTAAGCCGGATCGGACTTCGACAATGTCGAGTCGCGGTTCGTCGATTTCAGCAGAGCCCGAATTGTTTGCAGGAGCCTGTTCGCCGGTGCGGATGTTGGGATAAAGGTGAAAATAAAGTACTGAGCTCGGCTTCTCGCTGCGATTGATCCAGCGGACGCGCTCCATGCCGGTGTAGGAACGCTTTTCGAAGTCGATCTTGAAGTCGATCTTGTACGAGTGTCTCGTTTGCGCGTTCACATTCTGAACCGCAATCAGGACAAACACGAACAAGAATAATTTGGCGTTGAATCTCACCTGATAACAATCGACCTAATCACATCGCCACGAATTATGTTGTCCACGACTTCCATACCGACGATCACCCGTCCGAAAACCGTGTAGCCGCCATCGAGATGCGGCTGCGGCGAGTGAGTCACAAACCATTGCGAGCTGCCGGTGTCCTTGCCTGAAAGCGCCATTCCGACCGCCGCGCGATCGTAGGGCACTTCATTAATCTCGCAACGGATGGTGTGGTTTGGCGGGCCGCCATTGCCGTCACCGCGTGGATCGCCATCCTGAATCACAAAGTTGGGCACTACGCGGTGAATTGTAATGCCGTTGAAAAAAGACCGTTGGGCAAGTTGAACAAAATTGTCGACGGTCAGGGGGGCGGCCTCGGGGAGCAACTCAATAGTAAACGAACCCTTCGTGGTAGTCACGACGGCGCGGACTCTTTTGCCGACTCGAGCCAGGGCACGGCGGTAATCGGCGACCGTATTTCCCGTCTGCACAATGCCGATATGCAGGGAAACATCACCGGCGCCATTGGCTTTCAGGATGTTGACAGCGCGGCGGCGCACAAGATGATCGCGCCAGCCCAGAACCAACGTAATTGCTTTGTTGGCGGCTTCGGATTTTTGTTTGCCGAGCGCATCGAGAATGGAAAGCGCAGCGTCGTTCAAGGAATCCTTTTCCGTGCGAGGTAAAGCGGCGATCAAAGCGCGCGTGTTTGCTTCGGACGGCGGAAGCTCGCCCAACAGATCGGCAGCCGTGCCACGGACGATCACGTCAGCATGGTTGAGATACTTGAATAAGACGTCCGCGAGGTCTTTAGGTTTGAAGGCACCGTATGCGCGAAGCAGGTCGGGAATAGCGTATTCCAAGTGCGCCGACGCGGGCACTTTATCCCAACTTCGCGGATCGACTAGCGAAACGCGAAGTATCGACTCAGCCTTCGCTGCCAGTTCGGCCTTATTCTTGACGGTATCGGGTAGGGTTGCGATTTCGCGGAAACCGGCCGCAAGGCTCGCACCTTCACGCCAGTTGGTCTTGATTGTCGTCTCGCCTTTTGAAGGTTCGTTGGGCGAGAGGAAGCCCTTCATATATTCGTCGGGTGCGATTCGTGCCATCGCCACTTCAACTTCCGGCGCATGGAGATCGAGGTCGTCGCGAAGCGAAACAAGCCAGGCGAGCACTTGCTCGTTCTTAGCTTCCGTAAGCGCGACCAGACGACCGAACGTGGTAGCGATTTCAAGCATTTCGTTAGCTTCGGCTGGATTCTTGACCACTTTTTCGTGCTTTAGAAGGAGAGCGAGGCCGTGCTTGTGCAACGTGTCCACGGCGCGCGCATCTTTGAGTAACGCGAGCGAACGGATCGCACTAACGCGAACCCGTGAATCGGGATCGCCGACTGCGAGCTTCAAGATAGCATCGTAAGAAGCTTTATCTTCGGTTGCCCCGAGCACGCGAGCGGCGTTTGCGCGGACAATCGGCTCCGTGTCCATCAATAGTTTTCTAAGTTGTTCGTTTCCATCATTGAGGCGTAGACGGGCCAGTGTGTTACCCGCGTCCGCACGGACACGCGCCTCCGGGTGGCTCAGGAATTTGGCGATCGTCGGACCTGCGTTTGCTGGTCGCGCTCGGAGCGCTGCTGTTAAGCCGAGAATCGCGGTGAGACGATCCGAAATCGCAGTTGGATGTTTGAGCGCTTCAATGATCGCGGCACCGAGAGAAAGCCGGCGAGCTTCCTGCTCTCTCGGCAATGCGCCTGCGATCTTGCCCAATGCTTCAATCGCCCGTGCACGAACAATGAGCGGCTCATTCGTGTCCTTCAAGAGGGCCAACAACGGATCGGCGCCACTTGCCGCCTCAACTTCGCCGATTGCAAACGCGGCCATCGCGCGAACATCTGTTTCGGCGTCTTTAAGCAGACCAGCAAGCGTAGCGACTGAATCTTCATCACCGATTCGCCCAGCAGCCAGCGCGGCGCGTTTGCGAATCCGCGCACTGGGATTCGCTAACAGTTCTTTTAAATCAGTGTCCCAGCGTCGCTCATCTTCGGCCTTCAATATCCGTAATGAGACGTCGTTTTGAGCAAATCCCGTAACAAACACGACGACGACAACGATCCATCCAGCAATGAATCGAGCGGTTAGTTTTTGCTTAGGCATGAGACCCTCTATGTATCAAGGACTCACATATCTAATCAAGTGCCGGGCCGCTGGAAAATCGCGTCGTCGATTGCGACGTTGTGCCTGATTTCGTCGATAGTGATGACTAATGTGAGGTTTCCGACCATCTGCGTCAAGGTGCACGGCAGCCGAAAGCCCTCCACGTTGCGTCAGTCGCTGAAATCGACTTCGGATTGGATTCTTCATTCGTGTTTTTGTGTGAGGTGAGAAAGGAATCGGGGTGGCCGTGAAGGACCACCCCGCAGAACGATGCTCGCTAACCGAAGCGTTAGCTCACGACGTTTGAAACGCTCGGAATATCCGCTGCCTTAGCGGCGGCGGCGTCTGCTGCGCGAAGTGGTTGCATCTTCGACGTGTCGAGCGGTTGGTCGTCGACCTTCTTGGTTTCTTTCTTTGATTTATCCACGGCTGCTGACATTTGCAGCATCTTGCAAGTGCCCTCGAATACTGCTCCCTGTTCGATGATCAGCGACGGCGTTTGAATGTTGCCGTTCACTTTCGCGGCGCGACCGAGTTCCAGCCGTTGCGTGGCAATGATGTCGCCATTAATTGTGCCATGAATCACGGCGACGGCGACTTCGATATTGGCGTCGACTTTACCATTCGCGCCGACGATCAAGGTGCCGCTCGTGGAACTGACGCGACCCGACAGGTGGCCATCCACCCTCATCATCGCTTTAAAGTTAGCCTCTCCAGTCATTACCGTTCCGCCGCCCACGAAACCACTGAGCGTGCCTTCTTTAATGTCGCGCGCGAGAGTTTCGCTCTCGGTCATCGCGCCACGAGGCTGCGCGGGGGGTTCGGTCGCCGGTTTCGCTTCAACACCTGTTCCCTGATAGGAGGAGTAGGTCTTGGCATTCGAGTAGTCAGGAACCTCCGGCTTGCGGGTGGAGGAGTCGTTATCTTCCTGATCCTTGGGATTCTTTCCTATCCTGAGCATTAGTTACCTCCGTAAATATGGGGGCGCGGATGTTTGTCACCGGCTGTCGGAACCTTGAAGCAACGAAACGACGCGCTTTTTTTCGTGGATTATTCGCTAGCTTTGGGTGCGAGCGACATTGATTGACCGCCACAGAAGCGGGCTAGCCATGATAGACAAACTACTGGTCGGTGTCTAGCGTTGTAACCAAATTGTAACTAGGCCCGCTGGCCTGATTCGAAAATTAGCACAGCCCGCTTTGATTTCACAAGATTTCTTTCAACCGTATAATCTGTGCCGGATTGTCGACAATGCCCACTGAACAAAAAACCCAGATCAGATTACTGCGCCGGATGGGCGAAGCCATCGCCGACTTCGGCATGATTGACGATGGCGACCGGTTAATGGTGTGTCTTTCCGGCGGAAAAGACAGCCACACCATGCTCGACTTGCTGCTCGACATTCAACGTCGCGCGCCGGTCCGTTTCGAAATACTCGCCGTGAACCTCGATCAAAAACAACCCGGGTTTCCGGCTGAAGTGCTGCCGCAGTACCTCAGCGAACTTGGCGTGCCATTTCGCATCGTCGAAAGCGACACGTATTCAATCGTCAAACGACTGGTGCCCGAAGGAAAGACGTTCTGTTCCGTCTGCTCGCGTTTGCGTCGCGGGATTCTCTACAACGTTGCAGTCGAAGAAGGTTGTAACAAGATCGCTCTCGGTCATCACGCCGACGACATCATCGCGACGCTGTTGCTGAACCTGTTTTATGTTGGAACCTTGAAAGCGATGTCGCCAAAGCTTCGTTCCAACGACGGACGCAACACGGTGATTCGCCCGATGGCCTACTGCTCAGAACGAGACATCGCGGAGTATTCCGAGGTTCGTGAGTTTCCGATCATTCCGTGCGACTTGTGCGGTTCGCAAACCAACCTGAAGCGAGTGAAGATCAAGAACCTGATCGCGGAACTCGAA
>DASRPN010000174.1:0-21097 GCA_035646355.1 Pyrinomonadaceae bacterium
TATTCAGCGCGCGTGATCGTAACCGTGTCAGGGCTGGGCGTCGGTGTTGGCGTCGGTGTTGGCGTCGTTGTTGGCGTCGGTGTCGGTGTCGGTGTCGGCGTCGGTGTTGGCGTCGGTGTTGGCGTCGGTGTCGGTGTCGGAGTTGGTGTCGGCGTCGCGGGAGTCACCGTCACAACAACATCACGGCGCCCGAGTTGGTTGTTGCGTATCCTGATCCTGACGTCCTGAGTCGACGTCACGTTCATCGCCGTCGCTCTAAATCTCACGCTCGAAGTCCCACCCGGCATGAATACACTCGACGGCACCGGGAGCACAGTCGAATTACTGCTCGACACTGAGAATGAAAATCCATTCGAAGGCGCAACTGCACCGTCAGTCAATGTGATACTGATTTCGGTCGAAGAACCCGAAGCGATAGTCGAAGGCGTTGCGGTCACACTGCCGTAACCAGGAGCAACAACCACCGATCCGGTCGAGTTTAACAATATTGCCAGGCCAGTACTGGCGCCGGCGATCGGCAACGCGATATCAGGACGACCATCGCGATTAAAGTCGCCGGTGACAATTGTGCCACCACCAACACTCGAATTTGCCGGTGGCGGAAAATACAGCTGAGGCGCAGCGAACGAGCCATCGCCATTACCGTGCAGGATCTCTAACAGGCCTTCCGTTCCATTCGCCAAAGACAACGCCAGATCGAGTCGCCCGTCGCGATTGAAATCCGCAATCACCTGATATTGCGGCACACGCAAACGCGGCTCGGTAATGATTCGCGCGGGCTGGAAGGTGCCATCATTGTTGCCTAGCATGATTGCGGTGCGGCTACCGTTGAGTGCAATCGCAACCACCAGATCCTCAATCGTATCGCCGTTGAGATCCGCGACGTCGATGTCAGTCCCATCAACACCGATCGTACCTTCTGACAGAAGATTGATCGTGGGCTGCTTCAAAAACGATCCATTGCCGATGCCGAGAAGAATGTAGACCTGCGAACGATCGCCGGCGATACCGAGATCTTTAATTCCATCGCTGTTGAAGTCGCCGACCGCGATACGCGACATGCCGGTTCCGACGTCGATCTCAAAAGGAGTCTGAAATGTGCCATCACCAAAACCAAGCATCACGGTGATCGTGCGTGCTGCAACACAGGGGCTGACGAAGCACGACAACATGTGGGCCAACACAACGTCGAGACGCCCGTCGTTGTCCAGATCGGTGGCGACGATCGCGGGCGAGTCATCCAGCGCGGCTGTGTTATCGAAAGTTACCGGCGCATTGAAGGTGCCGTCGCCTCTACCGGTAAGTAGAGCAAGACTAAACGCCGGACTGATCAACGAAACCGCGAGATCCACTCTTCCATCGCCATTGAAGTCGCCGGCCGCGAGATCCTGCGACTGCGCAGCTGTGCTGAAGTTAACTCTGGGCCGAAACGTTCCGTCGCCATTGCCCAACATGATCCCGACTCCGCCTGATCCGGTAGCAGCTAGATCCAGAATGCCGTCGCCGTTCAAGTCGGCGGTGATGTGGGTATTGCCGAGAATTGGATAGTCGGTTCGCGTGAAAGTAGCGGTTTGGGCCAACACGTTGACCTGCGCTAAGACTATTGCGAATGAAAAGAGCACGAACGAAAACGCCTGTCGACTCGACCAAATGCGGTTTGTTGAACTCATTACAGTACCTCCCTGGTACGTTCAAACAGAAAGATATGAATATCCAAAGAACTATTGGAGGATTGGTTAGTCGGGTTTGGGGGAAATTTGGTGAGAGTGCGCCGCCAATATAGAAAAAGCCTCGTTCAGAGGCAATAGGGGTTTTCCACGAATTTGTGGAATTAGTTACTCGGGCGCAAAAGACCGCGGAAAATGCCCTGAACACGGACCTGACTGGCGGGAACCGTAAAGGATTGAAGTTGAGAATTGGCTGGTTGTAGTTCGATGTTCGCGCCGCGCCGATACAAGCGCTTGAGTGTCGCCTGGTTCTCCTCGATCAGGAGTGCGACGACGATCTCACCATCACGAGCATCGGTGCGATTCTCGATCAACGCGATGTCACCATCACAGATGTGCTCATCGATCATCGAGTCGCCCTTCACCCGCAACGCGTAAACGCGATCGGGCCTAACTCGGCCTAACAAGAACTTCGGCACTGGTATGCGCTCTTCATAGTCGACCACTTCGAGAGGCGCGCCGGCGGCGATCCGTCCGAGCAGTTTTACTTCACACAATGAATCGCTGCTCTTGTCTTCAACTTTAACGTTGAGCGCGAACGAACCGTCTTCATGCTCACGAACCAATAGACCACGACGTTCGAGTGCAGCAATGTGCTTTGCAATCGTCGCGCGCGACTTCACGCCAAACTGTCTGGCAATCTGCGCGTATGAAGGGATGTAACCGTGACGTTCGAGGAAACGAGTGATGTAATCGAGAATTTCTTTTTGTCGCTGCGTTCGAGGGAGCATGTCTTTCAGCAGTCCGGTTCCCGATTGTGATCCCGCTTGTAGGTGATAAGAGCAGTCGCGTCAGCGCAAGGGTGACGAGGCATTCTAGGGCGCACAAACAAAAGCGTCAAGCGTTTGTTGTGATCAATTATTAACGAATCGAATATCGCACAAGCGTGCGAGGAAAAATGCGAACGGAAGGAGGCATCTGGCCAAGGGGTACGGGTTGGGTCTTGAGTACTTCGTCCGCCTTCTTCCCGTAGATCGCTTCATTGAGATCGTTGTCGGGCGTGATCACTGCTCCTTTCAAAGCCGCGCCGAGGAACACGCCTTTGCTGCGCGAATAGGAAAGAATGCCGGCTTGGAGTCGTGGATTGGTTGAGGCTGACGCTTCGCGACCGATTGGACCAGCAGCGACACTCGCTTCACCACCAAGTTCAAACTTGTCTTTCAATAGACCATTCAAACCACTCTCATTCATGATGAGCAGGATGTAGTCAGTCTTCTGCGCTCCAATCTGTGGTCCAAAACTGCCGCCGCCGAGATTAAAGAACGCCGGGGCACTCCATCCGCCCTTAACGCGTCTGCTGATCACACCCTGACCAAGACGTCCACCGACTAAAAACGCAGCCTTAGTCACGTCGGGAAAGACGGCGATCGCTTCGGCCGTGTCGAGTAGTTCTTTCGGAATCGCTTTTTCTTTGACGTTCATGATTTCAGTAAACGTCTTCGCAGCGTCACTTGCATGTCGTGCCGCATCCTTAGTGCGCGAATCTTTTTGGGCGAAGGTTAAGATAGGGGTGGAAAGCAAAAGTCCGGCGAGAATCACCGCCAATGAAGCACGAAGCAAAGTCATGAAACCAAACCTCCTGAGTCTCTACGATGCGCGCTGCGCAAAGAAGGTTCCAACTAACTCCACATAGTAACGCTTCACCCAACTTATGGGACAAGGTGCGCCAATAATTTCAGCCAATAATTTCTGCTTGACTTCAAAAGCAAGGAGTAATACATTTCGCGCGCTTCGCACAGCTTGCTTGTTCCACTTTTTTGATCGTGTCTTCTCCCCCAAAGCCGGGGTCAACGGAACAGGCCTTCCACTCACACGATCGTTGCGTCTTAACTGACTACTCAACGGAGTCGATGTGTGCCTCGTTTCACACCGACAAGTCACTAAGTTACTGCGATCACCGAAATCAAGGGGTTTTCTCTGACAACCTTACCCGGTGGCCGTGTATGTAACGGACCCGGTAAACCGTAAATAACCAGAAGCGGATGGTGAATCGTTCCGCAAACGATGAACTATCTGCCGAATTCTCGACCCACACAACGGAGCAAAACGGCGCGCGTCAACATCAGCGCGCGCCCTGAATAGGAGGATCTTCCTGATGGCGTATATCTCCAAACGGAATAGACGAAAAGAGAAGGAAAAGCAGACGGCGGCTAATAATCGCGCCGAGCTGATCGCGGCCGGATTTAAACGTCGCGACCTGCTCAAAATGGGATTACTAACTAGTGCCGGTTTGCTGATCCCAAAGAAAGGTTTGAGTGCACACCCTCTAAACACACGCGGTTCGTTCGACGACGACGAGCCAAACAGCCCCAACACAACCCCATTCCAGGAACTGATGCCGAGATTGCCAGTGCTGCAACCGGTACCGCTTAGCTCGTTGAATCCGGCGCCAACTGCGGCGCCGAACCAGGACGCGGGCGAAGCGCGCACAGTGGCACACCAGGCTTTCGCGCAGTTCCCACCGCAGCGATACTATGAAATGTCGCAACATCTCGCCTTCGTAAACATGGCGCTACCTAACGAACTACCCGCTCAACCGGTCTGGACCTTCAACGGCTTTACGCCCGGTCCATTGATCAAAGAGCGATATGGAAATCTCGGCAACCCCGGCGCGGGTTCAGTATTACTGCGACTGCGCAACAACTTACCGGAAAATAACGGTGGCTTCGGTCTCCCCTCCGTCACAACGCACTTGCATAACGGCCACACCCCGCTCGAGAGCGATGGTTTCCCATGTTTCTTCATGGAACGCGGGGAGTTCTACGATCACCATTATCCCAACGTCTATGCCGGCATTAACTCGACTCATCCCGGTACCGGCGATATTAAAGAAGCCATGCACACGCTGTGGTATCACGACCACCGTATCGATCACACTGCCGAGAACACGTACAAGGGACTCGCCGGTACGTACATTCTCTTCAACGAATTCGATACTGGTGATGAGACCACGGGTTTCCGCCTGCCGAGCTTCGGCGACGGACAAAACCCGCTTACCAGCTTCGATATCTACATGGTTTTCAACGACAAGGTCTTTGATAGCCAGACCGGCTTGTTGAAGTTTGACCTGTTCAATACCGACGGTATCCTGGGCGATAAGTTCCTGGTCAACGGCAAGATCCAACCTGTGTTGCACGTAAGCCCGCGCCGGTATCGCTTTCGCTGGCTGAACACCGGACCTTCGCGCTTCTACCAGATGTTCCTCCTGGGACCGAACAACAGCACGAAGTCGTTCTGGCAGATCTCGACGGATGGAAACCTCCTGGAGAGGCCGGTTCAGGTCAATAGCTCACGATTCTCAGTCGCCGAACGTGTAGACGTCATCGTCGATTTCACCAACGATGCCGGCAAGACGTTCTACATCGAAAATCGTCTGGAGCAAGACGACGGCCGCGGTCCCGATGGCGATGTGCTCGGCGCTGGTCAGGGAGACAAGATTCTCAAGATCATCGTCGATGGTCCACAAGTGCCCGACCTCAGCGTTAACCCGGCGACCATTCCGGCAGGAACGTACTTCTACGGATTCCCGAACACGAATGATGCCCCGCGCATCACTCGCACGTTCCGGTTCGAGCGTGGCAACGGTGAATGGCAGGTTAATGGCCAGCTTGTCGGCGGTTGTAATCAGGCGCCGCGCTTCAGGATTAAACGAAACTCGGTGGAGAAGTGGATCTTCCAGAACAACTCTGGAGGATGGCAGCATCCGATCCACATGCACTTCGAAGAGTTCCAGACCCTTTCAATCAACGGTAATGCCCCATCAGGCACGGGGTTGATTACCAAAGGTCGAAAGGACGTTTTCAGGTTGGAGCACAACATGGAGGCGAAGGTGTACTTCCGTTTCCGCGACTTCGTCGGGAGAATCCCGCTGCACTGCCACAACGTGGTCCACGAAGACCACGCGATGATGGTGCTCGGCGAGATCGACGACGTTGGCGACAACAGAACGCAACCCTAGCCGCTCCCTGTGGTATTCCCGGGCCTGCGTGCGCCGGGAAAACCTGAACTTCTTAACCTGAAGAAAGGAATTCTTATGACGGACTTAAAACGCAGAAGCGTGGTAGCGGCGTTGGGTGCAGCCCCTATCGCTGTCCCGCTGCTGGCCCAAGCGCAAACAATCGGGTTCAACAACAAGTTCAAAAACATATCGTCGCGGGAAAGAATCCAGCAACGATATTTTCCGAACCTCGTTTTGACCGATCAGAACGGCCGCAAGTTGAAGTTTTACGATGATCTCATCAAGGATAAAATCGTGATACTCAACATGTTCTATGCGCAATGCGAAGGCATTTGCACTCCCATCACCAGAAATCTGGTGCGACTTCAAAAGGTGCTTGGCGATCGAGTAGGCAAGGACATCTTCATGTACTCGTTTTCACTCAAGCCCAAAGAGGACACGGTAGCGGCGCTTAAACACTACGCCCACATGCACAAGGTGAAACCGGGCTGGCTGTTTCTGACCGGCTCCGTGGAGGACATGGAAACAGTGCGCCGCAAACTCGGCTATGTCGATCCCGATCCCGAAGTCGACAAAGATGTGTCGAACCACATCGGGGTACTAAAGTACGGCAACGAACCACTTGAAAGGTGGGGCGGCTGCCCGGGACGATCATCGCCGGAATGGATTGCCGAAACGCTAAGCTGGGTTGACTGGCCAAAAAACCGAAAAGACCGGAAAGACTCAGCCAAAGCAACCGCAAAAGGAGGTGCCAAATGAATCTTCTCAGTTGGAGATTTTTCAGCATGGCGTTGCTATTGGCATTTGCCGTCGCGACGCCGATCGTAGTCAACGCTCAGGCGCAACCGATGACTGAGATCAAGCTCAGTTCTGGTACTAGCGGCACAACCACTCAGACTCTGAGTGGCTCTACCACGAGTCTAGACGGCGGCGAACAGAGTAGCGAGGGAACCATTACTGGTGCCAGCCAAACCGGACCGGAGGCCGCTGCTTTTGACGGCACCTACATTTGGGTGGCAACTCAATTCAACGACTCGATAACCCGGATAAGGGTAAAAGACAGCGTTGTGTACGGAACTTTTAACGTTGGTAAACGACCAGTGGCGCTACTCTACGCCGCGTCATACCTGTGGGTGGCGAATTTGCAGAGCAACAATGTAATGAAAATTGCTCCGTCTACCGGGGCGATTGTCGCCACTTATACGACTGGAGATGGGCCTGGTGGTCTTGCCTTCGATGGCAAGAGCATCTGGGTTGCCAATAGAAACAGCAACACCGTTACGAAACTCAGCACGTCGGGAAGCAATCTTGGCACGTTTGCCGTCGGCAAACGACCGATGGGCATCACGTATTTTGCTAGCGCCCTCTGGGTTACAAACAATTTCGGTAACTCTGTTACGAAATTGAGCACAGCAGGCGCCGTTCTTGGCACATACGCTGTTGGACGCGGCGCCTTTGGAGTTGCCGGCGCGGGCGACAGTGTTTATGTCACGAATTTTTTCGCCAAGACCGTCACAAGACTTCGGGCGGCTGATGGAGTAAACCTCGGCACGTTCGCTGTTGGCGATGGCGCAGCCGGTGTACTTTCGGACGGCACCAATCTGTGGGTCGCACTTCACGGTGACGACGCCGTTGTGAAGATGACTCGAGATGGCTCGATCATTAGCAAGTACGCCACCGGAAACGGCCCCTTTTCGATCGCCTTCGATGGCGTGAGAGTTTGGCTGCCAAACTCCGGCAGTGATTCAGTCTCCGTGACTGCTGCGAACTAGCAGCGTCGCGCGAACTAACAACATGAACCAACGCAACGTTGGTCCAATAAAAGCGAAAACGGCAGGCGCGAACCGCTTGCCGTTTTCGTTTATTTAAGTCAGGTGTTGAAATTGGAATTCATCAAAGCCACGTTGAACGATGACTCAACTTGCAAAGTAGTCACAAATTTGTGTCTCGGTTGACAGGCTTTTATCGGCTGTAGTATTAAGTCCCGCACTTTCAAGTCAACACCTCCCGATGTTGAGTTTTCTGGAAGGTCTTTCGCATCCATTAGGTCCGCGAATAGTGCTTTTAGATTTTGCCCGACTCAGTTTTGCCTCAGCTAGTCATGCCCAGAAAAACCTGTTACCTCACCGGAGCTCAAGAACTGAAGAGCGTGCGTGTCGTGTGAGGTCCGGTCTTACCCGATATAGAAACGTAAACCGTTGCCGTCTATTCAGAAACAGCATCAATCACATCTCCCCCAGGGTGTCGAACTTTGGATAAAAGAGTAGAAAAAATCATCGAAATGATGCGTGAGGACGTTAGTGGAGAACTCTCCCTTGGCGAATTCGCGCAATCCGTCAACCTTTCCGTCTGGCGATTGTGTCACCTCTTCAAATCTGACATCGGTATGCCACCGATGAGGTATTTGAGAGTGCTGCGCATGGAACGGGCCAAGGATCTTCTCGAGTCAAGCTTTCTTAGCGTGAAGGAGATCGGTTTTCGCGTCGGACTTACCGACGAGAGTCACTTTGTGCGGGATTTTAAGGCCACGTATGGTTTGTCGCCTGCGTGCTATCGCACCCAGTTCAGAAAAAATGGCGTCGAGCCGCATAACGGGAACGGCCACTCAACCAATGGCAACTCGCACAATGGCAACGGCCACTCGCATGACGCCACTCAACCCGGACAGCTGGGCCAACAACTCGTTCGCGCTGCCAAACAGTCGATACTACCGACGATACATTTGTTCGTTTGCGTAATGTCGACGATTTGAAATCTCAGTAGTTTTTCGAGTCGCTCCAGCAAGGACATTTGCACGGAGCAAAAACGGCTAATGAACAACAAGATGCGCCAAGGAAGAAGACTTGTTAGACGAAAATCAAAATCGTAATCTAACAAAGATTCAGCACAACGCACGCACGATGTTTCACCGTTAGTCACTTTCGCAACCACTAAACTAGTTACCTAACTGTTTCAGCAAAGCCCTCGCCAAACAAACTGATCGTCTTTGCCGAAAAGTTGGACCAAGACTGGGAGCTTAGGGTCTCGGTCATAACTTAAAAAAAAGCAACGACTTTTTAGTTGAGGCCACACCGAACGGCTGAAAGGAGAACCTATGCCTAAAGAAGAGGCACATGACCGGCCGGAGATCGAAGAAGTAGCTGAAGGCACAATCAGTAGAAGAAGTGTTCTCAAGATAGGAGCAGCAGCTGGCGCCGCTGGAGTTTTGGCCCCAAGCGTGTTGAATCCTAGCGAAGCACTTGGCTTTCAGGCAGTCGCAGAGCCGGTACTTTGTGCGCAACCATCCGGGCCAAGTCCACCCCACCATCCATTCGTGGATGAGTTCACGGCTCCGTTCCCCGCGGATGATCATCCGCTGAGCCCGCAGCCACAAGAATTTGCGAACATCGGAGCAGGTGAAGCCGCCCGCGCTCCGCACCAACGCTGGGCACAGTTTGCGCCGGCCCACTTTACGTATGAACTGATAGCCAGGGCAGGACTGCACACGTTCCACTCCGACTATTCACCTTCGTACATCTGGGGTTTCAACGGTCAATACCCAGCCCCGCAATGTCTAAACAAGTACGGCAAGTCCACGGTCGTCCGCTTCAGAAACAATTTGCCCACCACCACGACGACGTTTGGCAGGAACGAGATCACGATCCACCTGCACAACGGTCACCATGGTTCAGAGAGCGATGGTTTCGCGGGCGATTTCTTCGGAACCGGGCTTTGGAAAGACAATTTTTACCCGGTCATCTACGCCGGCCTCGACGCCTTTGGCGGGATCGGCGACCCGTTAGAAGCGCAGCGAACACAATGGTTCCACGACCACCGCGCAGAGTTCACGCTCCAAAACAACGTTCTGGGCCTGAACGGAAGTTTCTTCATCTACGATGAGAAAGATCCGGGTCACGAGCATCCGAGCGCGGGCTCGCTGCAACTGCCGGGATACTATGGCGTCACTGACTTTCCGGTGATCCTTGTGGACCACAGGTTCTGTCCGACGTCCGGCGGGCGCACTGAAATTGTCAACGCCGCCGGCGGTGACAAGTTCATCATCAACGGAAAGATTCAGCCAAAGCTGACCGTCAGACGCCGCAAGTATCGGTTCCGCTACCTCAATACCGGACCGACGCAGACTTACGACATCACACTGATCAAACCCGACGGTTCAGTGGGAACGCAGGTCGTCGTTGCCACTGACGGAAACTTACTCAGGAATCCGATTCCAGTGGACGCGGGCGCCAATGCCGCCAACAGCAACAGTACGACGGCCCCGATCGTTCCTGGTGCGATTCGAGTGAGCGTCGCTGAACGTTACGACGTCATCATCGACTTCGCAGAGTTCCCGGCGGGCTCCAAACTCTACCTCAAAGAAAACAGGACGATGGTTGTCGGCCACCCGTCCCCGGATCCACTGCCGCCAGGGTTGAACATCGGCAACGTGCTGTTGCAGTTCAACGTGGTGAATAGAGAGCCGTGGTTCCCGAAAGATACCCCGCCGATTCCGGCACAGCTCACCACCTATCCTGCGGAAACGGCGGTCGACACCGAGTTCGAGTGGCAGTTCGTCCGCGATCCAGCGTGTCCTCCTGGAACGACACCGGTGCCGCCGCGCCTGTTCAGGGTCAGAAGACCCTTTGACGGGCCTCTGGGATGCGCATTCGATGCGGAACACCCCGCCCACTGTATTCTTAAAGGCACCACTGAAAGGTGGCTTCTTAACAATAACGTTGGCGGCTCCAATTGGGTGCACCCCGTCCACATACATTTCGAAGAGTTTTTCACCGAGAAACGATTCGTTAACGGAGCGGAAGTTGCCGTGCCCCCGCTACAGTCGGGAAGAAAGGACGTGAGCCGTCTCGAGGCAGGGCAAGGCGCATTAATCCGGATGCAGTTTCGTGACTATGTTGGCAGGTATTTGATCCATTGCCACAACATGGCCCACGAGGACGCGTTCATGATGGTGCGCTGGGACATCACCGACGATCTCGCGGCTTGCAAGGCCATCCTGCAAGAGTGCAACGAAGTACAACAGTGCGTACCCAACCCATAAGGAGGTGCCGTAATGGAAAGAAGAAAGCTGTTAAGCAGAATATTTGAACCGCATCCGGCATCACCTGGTGTTTCGCGATACACAAACGCCGTGCTCCGGACGCAAGACAACAAAGAAGTCAGGTTCTATGACGATCTGATCAGAGGCCGCCAGGCCGTGGTCCAATTCATGTACGCTGAGTGTAAAGGCGCTTGCAACTTAACTACTCTGCGTATGAAGAGGATCTACGGTGAGCTGAAAAATCGGATGGGTAAGGACCTCTTCTTTTACTCCATCAGTATCAAGCCCGAAGACGATACACCGGCGGCTCTGAAGCATTATGCCGAGATGAACAAGGTGAACCTTCCTGGTTGGACTTTTCTGACCGGAGATCCGCATGACATCACGACCATCCGCTTCAGGCTTTTCGGCATGAGCCACCCGGGGTTCGATCTCGACGATGCAATGCACGCAGGAATGCTGCGCATTCTCAACGATGGTCGAAACTCCTGGGGCATGGCCCAGGCGTTCGCCTCGGACAAACACATTCTGAAGCGAATCCAGTGGCAAGATCCGCAAAAATCATATGCGGAACGAGTCATCGAGAACCGCGCTCTTCAAGTCGCGATCATGAAAGACGTCAAGAAGTACGGCTATCGCCGGGACGTCTAAAAGTTAGCGGCAGCGGCTGTTGGGTGTCGCGTCCGACAGCCGAATTACGAACCGGGAATAGGAGTCGCTTATGGGCTTCTATTCCTGGCCCAACTCAAAATGGCGCGTAGTGCTGAATCCACGCGGGCCATCGAGGTAAAAGCAGATGAAACTAACAGCCAAAATCTCGCTATTGGCACTTCTGGTTGCAAGCGCAATCCTTCCGGGTTTCGCCCAACAACCGAAGAAATGTCAGTTCAACATCGTCGGAACCTGGAAAGCGCAAGTCTCGCCCACGGAAGCGCGTCTCTACACTTTTGACGCAAGCGGCGTGGTCAAGGTCCTTAACGCCTCCGGTACCGACAAACCTACTGAGATCGCGACTGCAAAATACGAGCTCCTCGAAGATCCAAAAGCTCCAGAGGAGATTTCGATCACGGCAACTGGCAAAAACCGAATCTTCGGCCGAACCCAAATTGCCATGAAGGTGGTCAGTTTCAACGACTCATCCATAACCTGCCAGATTCCTGGCGTCGGAGAAACCAGATGGACCAGAGTCGATCCTGATCGTTACTTCATCGTTTTAGTCGCGCGTTCAGAAGAGTTTTACGACCACAGTGGCTCCGCGTTCCCGGTTGTTATCAAGATCGCGGGAGGCATTCCAAAAATCGACGCCGCCGGACTCTATTCCGAGAAAGGGATCGCCGTTTTCGGCACTATCCCCGCGGAAACTTACAAAGAGTATCTGAGAGAGGCGCGCGGGGATTCGGAAGTAATCCTAAGACTTGAAATCAACTCGCGACAATATGAAAGAGCGCTAAAGGTTGTAGAGGAATGGCAGCGACGTGCTCGCGAACATACACTGCTGTACACGATTGACAATACACACGGTGCGCCGCTTCCACTCAATAACATCCTGCTCGTGAAAGCTGTCACGGAAACGCTCAACCTTTGCCAGGACGACGTCGATCTTTACAAGCTCGACTACGCCTTTCCGGGCGACTGGATCACCGACAAGTTCAGTCCCGAATTCGTTCCGTTCATGTACTTCAAGGAGCTACGAAAACGGAATGAAGCGAGACACATCGAAGACAAGAAGTTTCAGGAACTGGTGCCGCTGGCCAACGTGGCTATCCGGTAACTCTTGATGAAAGATTAACCGGGGAGAAAACGGACCATGAAAAGAATTTTTTTATTGATTGTCTCGGCAGTGTTCATCACTTTCGGTTGCACGCAGCTCGTGTGCGCGCAAAATCCGGATGACAAGGGAACTCAGCCGCGGAAACGCAGCGGTATTTTCACAATGTACGCACTGGATCCTTTGTCCCGTTCGTTCTGCTTTAACGATGGGAAAGAGGGCATGGCCATTGCGAACAACCAGTTTGGAAACCGTTGCAGCGATCTGAGCTATGCCCTGGCAGGTAACGGCATTTTCGTTGCCGGTATTGAGGTCAACAGAGTGGCAGCTATTGTCGATCTCGGCACCAGCAACCAGATTCGCGAACGATATGGCTTCGAGGACTCTGATAACGGTGGCGTAGGTTTCGCCTCGTTGCGTCTCGAAGGAAACAAGATCACGGTCCTCCAGGAAGACAACACCACACCGGTGTGGCAACCGCTGAAGGAGGGTCCGCAACTTTTCACCGACCTCAAGGCATCCGCGAATGCGCCGATTAAGTTAGGCCACATCTACCTCGTGCGTATTGCAGATACCAAGGACAAGAGCTTTCAACAGATCGTCAAGCTGATGGTCGTCTCTTATCGTCCTGAGGAATCGGTAACGCTGCGATGGGAGTTGATGACGAAGTAAGATTCGTGAGCTTCGACTCGCAAACGCAGCTCGGCAATGAATTCATATGCTTCCCGAAAGGGAAGCCGGTTAACGAAATTCCAACCTGAAGGAGAACAGGTATGCCACAAGAACTAACCAGCCAAGAGTTAACTGCGGGCGGTGGCGGAAACACCAGCACCACCAGTTTTACAACGGGCTCAAAGTGCACCTCAAGCGGTACTTATGTAGCTGAGAACAAGTACCTGCGCCAGGTTATTGCCCTGGGCGTCGACGAGATTTTTCCCGCTGACATGACTGGCAAGAAGTGCACCTGGGTCGCACTGACAACTGCAGTTGCCACTTCGAAGACCTCAGACGGCGGTTTCACGTCCGTCAAGGTCGAGCCCGGCACTGTTTAAGCGGCTGTCCAAGACTTCAAGCGAGCACTATCACACTCACCTGACTTCTCCTGCTCGCGTTCAGCAATGACGCGAGCAGGAAGAGTTTGGTCATTTCAGAGGGCTCAGAACGTGATTCTCAAACGGCTCCTCTTAATCGCTCTCCTAATGATTGCCGCAGGGTTCGCTTTAGCGACTCAAAGCTTCTATGCTCCGGTCGCAAGCGCTCGCCAGGACAAGACAGCCACCGGATACCCCACCGGCACGGTTTGCAAAAAGAGTGGTACCTACCGCGCGGCCAACAAGTATCTTGAAAACATAATCGTCGTCGGTGAAGGGGAAATCTTTCCTCCCTTCTCTGACGGCACTAAAACCATCTGGTATCATCGCGGCTCGACTACGAAAAACCAGTAGAGACATATTGTTTCGATCAAGGGTAACTAATGAGTTTACGCATTCTTACCGCATTACTCGCGATTGCATTGCTTCCGGCTGGTGCGAGCCTATATTCTGCTCCCGTCCACGCACACCCCGATGAGCAGGAAACTGAGCCTGCGAAACCCGCGTTTCACTACGTTTGTCCCATGCACGATGACGTTACCTCGAAAAAGCCGGGCAAGTGTCGGAAGTGCAAGATGAAGCTCGAAAAGAAGAAGATTAAGGAAACAGCGAAACCCGCCGATCAATGAGATTGAGTTTGCACAGAAACCGTCTCCGCTCGTTCGCGATTTCATTCGCGAGCCGGTTTCTCGCTGTCTTGATCCTCAGTTCGTTTGCAGTCACACAACTTCCGATCGTCAACAGCCTCGCGGAAGAGTCGTTGATGCCGTGCTGTGCCGGCGAATCCTCGTCGGAGCACTGCGATTCCGGACTGACAAAACCAAAGCCCCGGCCAGTTATAACCGAGCCGATGTGCGGCTTGGATCCTTCATCTCTTCTTACTGCTGAAACAACCTCACTGGATACTAATGCTGAATCAAACACCTCACAGGTAACTGCTGAATCACTAAGCCAACCATGTCGAATGGATTGCGGCGCGTGCGTGTCGGGCGTATCACGCCAGGCGCGCGACAAAAGCGTTATCCTTTCGAGAACCACACACACGTCACCAACAACTACAGCCGCCCGCTACACAAGTTGGGCAGTTGTCTTTTCATCGAATGAGAAGTGGACCCGGATCGGTGCGAGGGGTCCGCCTGCCTCCTCCTTTTCGCTTTAATTAAAACTAAGCCTCTACGTTAGAGCTAATAAGGGAGAAATTTCGATGAAGGCACGTGTCCATGTGTGCTTCGCACTCATTTTTCTATTCGCTGGCCTCGCGATGGGCCAGCAGAACGTGACATCGGCTACGCTGACCGGCAGCATCCAGGATGCACAGGGCGCGGTTGTGAACGGCGCCAACGTCACGGCAAAAAATCTCGAAACGAATCAACAAACCACCATGACCAGCGACCACGAAGGCCGCTACCGGTTCCCTTACCTGCGCACCGGAGTTTACGACCTGACGATCCAGGCGCACGGTTTCGCCACGATGACTCGTGAACTAACTCTCTCAGTAGGCCAGTCGATCGATTTACCGGTGAAACTGGAAGTAGCGGGAGTCGCGGCCCAGGTAAACATCGACAGTAGCGTGCCAATGGTCGAAACCATCCGCACGCAGATCACTGAGACGATCCGGCCGCGCGAAATAAACGAACTGCCATTGAACGGCCGAAACTATCTTGATCTAGCGCTCCTAATTCCCGGCGTTTCGCCGACAAACACCGGCAGCAATCAACGCTTCGCCGAGACCTCAGCAGTGCCGGGACAAGGTATCTCGATCGCGGGCCAACGTAATCTCTACAACAGCTTCATCCTGGATGGCGTTTCCGCCAATGACGACGCAGCGGATCTGACAGGCTCCTATTACAGTGAGGAGGTGATCGATCAATTTCAGGTCGTGACCTCGGGTGGCATCGCCGAGTTCGGTCGGGCCTCGGGTGGCGTGGTCAATATTCTCACGCGCTCCGGAACGAACGATTTTCGCGGCAGTGTTTATGGCTTCTTCCGCAACCAGCGGTTCGATGCTCGCAACCCCGTCGCACCGACCAAAGATCTGTTGACGCAGGGTCAGTACGGTGGCACGTTCAGCGGTCCGTTGCGCTCCGAGCGAACATTCTTCTTCACCAATTTTGAACAGACACGGCGAAACTATTCAGCCGTCATTACGATCGACCCAAGCGCTGTGTCGGCGATCAACAATCGCCTGAGCGCCGTGAATTATCCCGGTTCACTTATTGACACAGGAGTAGTGCCGGCAAGTTTCGACACCACGAACTTCTTCGCGCGCCTCGATCACAAGATCAACAGTCGCAACGATCTTAGTGGTCGTTACAGCCTGTATCACATTGGCGCCGTTAACTCGCGCACGTCCGGTGGTCTGAACGCGGTGAGTCGCGGTTCGGGACTGAAGAACACGGACCAAACGGTCCAGGTCAGCAATGTGACCACGCTGAGCAGCCGAACGTTGAACGAAACACGTTTTCAATACACGAACAGCAGGCTCGACCAGCCGGTGAACGATACGGTTGGACCAGCGGTCAATATCGGCGGCGTCGCCAACTTCGGAACCGCGACGTTTTCTCCGCTTGGACGCGATATCAATCTCCTGGAGATCGTCGATAACGTTTCGACGCAACGCGGCAATCATTCGCTGAAGGCGGGCGGCGGTTTTCTTCACAACAAGGTGAACATTTTCTTCCCCGGTGCGGTCCAGGGTGTTTACAACTTCAACTCGCTGAACAACTTCCTGACGGGCAACTACGCTACTTTCCAGCAGGCGTTTGGCGTGCCCGAACAGGCGCAGTCGAACCCAAATTTCGGTTTGTTTGTTCAGGACGAATGGCGAGTGGGGCCAAACTTCACAATCAATGCGGGTGTAAGATACGACGCGCAGTTTCTACCCGATCCGATTGAGACCGACGCCGACAACTTCTCGCCGCGATTGGGAATCGTCTATGCCCCTGGCGATCGCACGACCGTAATCCGCGCCGGCTATGGTCTGTATTACGATCGCATTCCGCTGCGAGCTACTTCCAACGCTTTGCAACGCGACGGATCGAAGTACATCGTGGCGCAACTGTTGCCGACGCAGCCCGGCGCTCCTGTGTTTCCGAATGTGCTAACGGTCCAACCCTCGACGTTGATTACGAAACCGAATATCACTCGAATCGATCCGAATATCGAGTCGAGTTATAGCCAGCAGGCAAATCTGCAAGTCGAACGCGAATTTCCCGGCAATACTGTCGTCTCGGTAGGTTACCTGCATCTGCGGGCGCGTCACCTGATCATTTCGCGCAACGTCAATGTGCCGACGCTTCCGGTTTCGGCCGGCGATCCCAACCTGGGCCGCCCCGATCCGAATTGGGGCAACATCAGCCGGTTCGAGAGTTCCGGAACATCTGCATACGACGGCATGGTGGTCTCTTTGCATCAACGTGCCACTCGCTGGTCCAGCCTGCGTGTCTCGTACACACTTTCAAAGACAATCGACGACTCCGGTAACTTCTTCTTTTCGACGCCGCAAAACAATTTCAATCTTCGCGACGAGCGCGGACTTTCCGACAACGATCAGCGCCATCGTCTCGTGATTAGCGGGTCGCTTGAAGTGCCCGACCCTAAAAAACCAAGCGGGCTGCAACGTATCCTGTGCGGTTTTCAGTTCGGCTACATCTTTACGGCAGCGTCTCGCTTGCCGTTCAATGTGCTGCTCGGTAACGATCGCAATCTCGACACTAACAACAACGATCGTCCGCTCGGGGTCGGGCGCAATACTGGACGCGGTTTTGATTTCGCTTCGCTCGATTTGCGTTTGAGCCGCCGCTTCAAGCTTACTGACCGAGTCGGTATTCAGCTGCTGGCTGAAGGCTTCAACGTCTTGAATCGTTCGAACCTGGGTGTGCCGATCAATACTTTCGGTCCCGGCGTCACGCCGCGGCCGAACTTCGGACAACCAACGCAGGCTTTCGATCCGCGTCAGTTTCAGTTTGGAATGAGGGTGAGTTTCTAAGAGATGTTACGGAATAACGAATTAGCCGTCGGGCTTTTCTGTCTTATCGCGTGCGCGTTCTTCTATGCATGCAACCGCTCGACAGGCACTTTAACAGCCTATGGTCCGTTGAGTTCGCCGCTGGTTCTGGTTTCCGCCGAGGGTGTTGACGCGGCGGAACCAGTTACCAGTGTCGCTCCTGACGGCAGTTTTTATGTCGGTTGGGTGAATCACGAACCAAACAATCGTGGCGATGTGATGATTGGCCGCTACGAGCGAAGCGTCTGGCTGAACAAAGCTGACCACAAATGAAACGAATTCTTCCTGGGGTCATCATGCTGGCGTTCCTCGTGGCGTGTGGAGGCGCTGAGTATTCAACTCATAATGTTGCAACTCCCTCTCCATCGCCATCGAGCACTGCGATTGGACCAGAAGCGGCTGTTGCGCCGAGAAGTTATCCCGGTGTGGGAACGGTGAAGGCCATTAACCTGAAGGCGCCTTCGATCGAGATCGCCCATGGAGATATCGAAGGATTAATGCCTGCCATGCAGATGGAGTTCGACGTTTCTGACGCAGAGCTGTTGAACGGACTGCAAGTCAACGATCAGATCGATTTCACGATCGAGGACCGCACCGGCATCATGCGAGTGACGGCGATTAAGAAGAAGTAACCACAAGAGGCACAAAAAGCACAAGAGGCACAAGACAGAAAAGGGGTTTTTCAACCCACCTTCTAATTCTTTTGTGCCTCTTGTGCCTTTTGTGCCTCTTGTGGCTAAAGAACCTTACGCTTTTTTTAACTCAGCCAGCGCAGCCAGCACTTCCTCACTGTGCGCCTGAACCTTTACCTTCTCATACACCTTCGCGATCTTCCCACTCGGATCGATGATGAAAGTATTCCGGGCTGAAAGTTTGTTGCCCTGGTACTCCATGATTGAACCGTACTGAGTAGAGATCTTCGCTTCGGTGTCCGCGAGCAGTTTGAAGTTCAGACCTTCCTTCGCGCAGAACTCCTTGTGCGACTCCGCGCTATCGACGCTCACGCCGAGAATCACGGCGCCAGCCTCTTCATACTTCGCGAGATCGCGCTGGAAGTTGCGAGCCTGGATTGTGCAACCCTGCGTGAAATCCTTTGGATAGAAATAAAGCACAACCCATTTGCCTTTGAAGTCACTCAGGTTAACCTGTTTGCCTTCATTGCTGGTCAATGTGAACGCCGGCGCCGCCGATCCCACGGCAGGAATCTCGCTCACCGCGCTGACTGGACTGCAAGCCAGGACTGCCACCATAGCTAACACCAAAAAGAACGCGTACTTAGTCATCCCATTAACTCCTTCCTGAACTCTAAATGAATCTGTAATCGTTTAATTGTTTCCAAAGGTTTCGTTTATGCGATCGCGAATCTGCGCAGTGGTCAGCTTGCCTTCCTTCTCGAGTTTGTGAGCAAGCAAAGCTTCATTCACACAAACCGCGCAATGCGCCGCGTGATCGTCCTCGAAACAACTGTATAGACTCTTGTGGCCCATGCCGCGATCGCAGTAGCAATAGCACGGCATCTGCGCGAGCGTTACCGGGATCTCGCGCGCCGCGCGATAAGCGTCGCGAGTCAAACCCGTAAACTTTTCAGGCGCGAGCGTTGGACCAAGACTCGCCCGACTGGGGGCCGTCGTTAAAAAAGCAGGCACTGTCTTCTCCCCGGCGCTAGCGTGGGCGTGCCCTGCGTGGCTATCGACCGGCGTGGAAGACTTCGTCGCTGCCGGCGGGTTAGAAGCTGACTGATAAAGGCCCGTTCTTCCACTTGCCGTCTTCTGCTGGTTAACGACGAGCACTGCCGCAATAAGCAACACTATGATGCCGCCGATAAGTATCCAGGTCTTCTTCATTGGAAATCTCCTAAAACTCAGTGTGTCCCGTGCAGTCCGCTCATCGACATCTTCTGCGGACGCAGTCTAAAAAAGATTTTCCAGGACACTGGATTTGTACCATAAATGGAATCGAGAATCGAAGGCTTGGAATAGAAAGTGACGTCGCTGCCAACGGCGAGCGAATGTTTTTCGGTATTCCAGATCTCGCGCGAGCCGCCGAACGTGTAAGCGCCGATGCGAAACGACGGATGATGTTCGGTGATGCCCAACTGCGCGCGATCGTCGTCGCGCAGGAGCTGGTTCTTTTGGCGCAAACCATAGCCGCGCCGATCGCGAGGTCCACGGGTTCGCTTCGAACTCGGTTCCGGAGATGGAGTAGCGACTGGTTTCGCAGACACTGGCTTCACCGGGGCGGGTTGCGCAGGTGCAGGTTTCGCCGGGCGTTGGTTTAGCAGGAGGTGGCCTATGACCTTCATGTTGAGCAAAGACTGGATGCGCCAAAAACAAAAACACAACGACGCACCACAATTTGCGTTCAAAAAGCTTCACTTGCCACCCCCCTGAAATCGGACAACACGATCCTTACTGCTTAGTCCTTAGTCTTAGTCTTGTCCTTGTCCTTCGTTTTCACCTTGCAGCACTCGCCGGGCTTTTTCGGATCATGCTTGCCTTTTGCATCGTGCTTTGCGTCGTGCTTTCCGCCGAGCTCACACGATTCACCACAACAGTCAGCATGATCCTTATCAGCATGCTTGGCGCAACACTCGGCGCCCTCTTTACAACACTCGGCGCCTTCCTTGCAGCAACTCTTCGCTTCCTCGTGTTTGCACGAGCCTTCGGCGCAACACTTCTCGCCCTGGGCACAACACGATTCGGCTTTCTTCTTTTGATCGGTTTGCGTTGTGCCGGTTTGACCTTGGCCCACTGCGATCGCAAAGGCAACCAGGAGGAAGGTGAGCAGCACAACGAGTACAGTGCTCTTTCGGGGTTTCATTTTGTTCTCCTATCGGAATGAATGATTACTGTCGGACACCAGCGCGCACACCGGCACTTCCGTTGTGAGACTCTGGCGAGTTAGTCCGGGAATTGGGAGGAAGTTTTTAAATCAGGAAAACGCAGCAGCGAAGATACGTTGGACCACGGTTCGAAACCAGCGGAACAGAAAAATGCTTTTGACGCTGTTCACGGTTGCCGGTCGAAAGCGACAGCGTGGCGTTCGTGGTCTGTTCTGAAGCTGGTGAGTTGGTGTTCGCCTTGGCAGCAATCGCCGTCGCACTTATCGAGAGAGGGCAGTCGCCCATCGGGCCGCGCGGAAGCGTCGCCAGAGAGAGTAACGACTCAGTCAGTTTCGGATCAATTGTGCTTTGTTTAGCAGGTTTTGGTTTGGAACAGCAGTGGTGTTCCTGGGCGCTTTGACAGCTCTCACCCTCAACCGCAGCCTGGTCTTCGGCACGTTGTGCGGCCGTGGCCATGCTGCTGCAACTCAACAGGCATCCACCGGCCAGCCAGATAGAAACTGAGGCGGTTAGTAGTAATCGGACCACTTTGAGGGAGACCAGAAAAGTCATTTGGCTGGGTAAGTCTATCGTTCAGCGGTGGTTTTGTCGAGAATTCGAAAGAGAAACTCAACACGCAGCGCAGAATCATCGTGTTAGCTTAAACCATTGGAGGGAACAAAAGGGA
>DASRPN010000175.1:0-12321 GCA_035646355.1 Pyrinomonadaceae bacterium
ACCGGCTTGTTCGCCGATCAAAATACTTTCGCGAATCGCGTCGGCAACTTTGTCACCCTCACTTCGCATGTGCGTCGCGTACAAGCCACCGTGACGACCGACCACGCGAGCGAGTGCGACGATCTCGTCAGTCTTCGCATACGTTCCGGGAACGTAGATCAATCCGGTTGACAGACCAACCGCGCCATCTTTCATTCCCTGCTCGACGAGCGCTTCCATCTTTGTGAGCTCATCCGCAGTCGGCGCGCGATCGTCTGCGCCCATCACCTGGCGCCGCACCGAACCATGACCGATCAGCGTGGCGAGATTTACTGATAGTGGTTTTTCATTCACGCGACCGAGAAACTGGCCCACGTCCGTTGCGGACGAGCCGCAGTTGCCGGTGACGAGTGAAGTTACACCCATACGCACGAAGTTCTCGGCAGTGGGCAGGCTGTAGATCGACTCTACGTGTGTGTGAACGTCGATGAAGCCCGGTGCGATGATCTGATCTCGTGCGTCAATCGTCTTCGCAGCGGTCTGAGGCGCGATGCGACCGATGCGGACGATGCGGCCAGCTTTGATCGCGACGTCGCCGCGATACCACGGATTGCCGCTGCCGTCGACGATGCGTGCGTTAGTAATTACGAGATCGTAAGCAGGTGCTTGCGCGGTGACACGATGGTCCAGCTGGCCGAAGATCAGGCTTCCAAGCGCCAGCACAATCAAGGCTAACAGAGACTTGAAGGGACTCGTCTTCACTGTTGTGTGGTAAAGCGGAAGAACCCGGATTATAGGCGAAGCGGAGGAATAATAGAAGCTAAAGATTCTTATTCAATCAATAAGTTTGGCTGATAACGTATTCGAGGGAAAAACTACAAAAACCTTGACGCTCTAAAGGGTAGCGATATACTGCCGCACATCGCAAACTAGTTTTTCTTTCCGGGGTTTGCGGCGATTACCTAAAACCGCTCCCTTCCGCGCCGTCGTTCAAGCAGTAGCGCACCAGGCTTCATTGCCCGGCTGCGCCTAACCAAGACAGGAGGTTCGCCTATGTCACGGGTTAAACTACTATCAGTTCTCGTAGTCGCCCTCTTGGCTGCCATGCCGATCGTGGCAGTCGCCCAAACCAGCACGTCCCGAATAACTGGCCGCGTGATCGATAGTAAGCAGGCGTCGATACCCGGAGCCAGTGTCAGCATTACCAATGAAGCCACCGGAGTGTCGCAAACACAGACGACGACGGAAGCAGGCGTCTACGCGTTTGAAGCACTGCCCGTTGGCAACTATACGATCACAGTCGAACAGACTGGTTTCAAGAAGTTCGTGAAGACCGGAAGCCACCTTGAAGTCAACAACCCTTTGACGGTCGACGTGGTGATGGAAGTCGGCCAGGTGACTGAGATCGTGACTGTCCAGGGAGGTCCGGAACAGTTGCAAACGTCCAATGCAACCCTCGGCAATGTTGTCGAACAGAAAGCCATCGAAGCGTTACCGCTCAACGGTCGAAATCCACTGACCCTGTTGCTGCTCGAGCCGGGCGTGGTGCAACGCTCTTTCGGCGGCGCTGGCTCAGGCGTGCACGTAAACGGCTCTCGAGATCGCGCTTACAACGTAACGATCGACGGCATCGAAGCCAACGAATCAAGCGTTCCCAACCCTGTGTCGAACCTTTATCGAATCAATCCTGACAACGTGCAGGAATTCAAGGTGACGACCAATAATGCCACCGCAGAAGAAGGGAGGAATAGCGGTGCGTCGATTTCGATCGCTACGCGAAGCGGCACCAGCGATTTCCACGGCACCGGCTTCTATTTCCTTCGCAACGAGGCGTTGAATGCAAACGAGTGGTATGCAAACGCGCAAAGGGCGCCGAAGCCTTTGATCCGCCTGGGCCAGTTCGGCTTTGAGGGGAGCGGACCAATAAAGAAGAACAAGACCTTCTTCTTCGGAAGTTATCAATACAATCGCGTCGACTTCACCCAACCGATCGATCAAACGTTTGGCTTCCCGGTGGTGTACACAGAGCAGGCGCGCAATGGAATCTTCCGTTACTTCGTGCCCGATCCGGCAAACCCGCTCGTGATCGGCGGCACGACCATTACGCGCAACTCGACGCTACTGGTTAACCCAAGCACCGGCGCCCTGGTCGTTCCCTTGTGCGCGACGCCGACGTCACTCCGTTGCATTCGCACTTACAACGTGAACGCACCCGGCAACAACACCACAGCCAAGCCACTCGACAGCGTAACCTCGGGTCTGCTTCAGGCGTACCCGTTGCCGAACAACTTCGCCGCCGCGGGTGACGGTCTCAACACCGCAACATTCCTCTGGAACCCGCCGACACAGATTCGGGGTCCGGCAATCAACGCTCGTATCGATCACAACTTCAACGAAAACAACAGCATCTTTGTCAGGTATCTGTGGTCTGACTACAACACGCTAAAAGGCGATCCGCTAAACGGCAGGCCTCAGGTCTATCCTGACAATCCGCCGCTTGGTGAAGTCTTTCGTCGCACGTCCAACCTTGCGGTCGGCTGGAGACGCGTGATCTCGCCGCGCGTAGTCAACGAGTTCACCGCCGGCTTCGGTCGTTTCGGCTTCCTCTTCACGCAGGGCGAAGCGAATCCCGACTGGCCGGATGTGCCCCCGTTCGACTTCAACAGCATCAGCGAGCCTTACATCAACACTCCGCGCACGGCGCGCTGGGTTACAACTCCGCAGGTACTCAATAATTTGAGCATTGTGCGGGGTGAGCACGTCTTCCGCATGGGGATGAACCTCCGCTTCTATCGTCATGTGGACCAGCGCGGTCAACCGGGCGGCATCAACGTCACGCCGTCGGTCACGTTCTCAGCGACGACGCGGCCTGTGTTTCTCGGCACAACCGGTAACTCGGGTTTCGCGCTCGCGCAGAACATCAACTCGACTGACCAGACCCTTCTCGGCAGCCTGATAAACAATCTCTACGGTTTACCCGCGTCGATGAACCAGGTCTTCATCTCGAACTTGAAAGACGACGTGTTTCTGCCCTTCAAGACTGGGGATTCTGTAACCCTCTATGCGGAGAAGCACAATCTCGATCAGTACAACTTCTTCTTCCAGGACGAGTGGAGAGTGCGGCCGAACCTGACATTGAACTACGGCGTGCGTTGGGAGATCAATCCGCCCGCGAACACTTCGCCGAGTGACAACGTCTTCGTCGCCGAAACACCGATAGCCGGCACGCCGCTGCCAGCCGTTCCGAAGGTTGGCGATCCGGGCGCCGTCAATTTCATCCCGGCGGACCACTGGTACGAAGGCGACTTCAATTGGGCCCTTGGACCACGCTTTGGCTTGGCTTACAGCCCCGACTTCAAATCAGGCTTCATGCGAGCTCTCTTCGGAGACAGCAGCAAGAGCGTGATTCGGCTCGGCTACGGCATTGCCTTCGACACGATTTCGTCGTTCCAGGTAACCGCGGCTGCCGGCAGAATCCCGGGTCTGGTGCAGAGCTGCACGACGTCGTTTTCCGCAACAGCCGGCGCTTTCACGACAATCACACCCGGGTGCGTCAACTCTCCGGACATTAACAGGACGCTCGCGGGAGGTTTTCCGACGCAACTGCCAGCACCTTCCGCAAGACCTTCGTCATTGTTGAGACCGCCGCAACAGCTACGGACCAACTCGCCACCGATCACTGTATTCGCGCCCGACATGAAGCTGCCGACGGTGCACGAATGGAACTTTAGTTTGCAGCGCGAGCTGCCGTGGGGATTGGTGGCCCAGGCGGCATACATCGGGCGTCGTGGACAGACGCTGTTCATGGCGTACGATATAAATCAGGTCAATCCCGACAAGATCCTCCCTTCATTCCTGATCATGCAGCAGAACCGGGCCAAAGGCTGCACGCCGGCCGGTACAGGTTGTCCGGCAGGCGTGACGGGCGTAACTCCGCCGCTGCTGGGGCAACTGCAAACGCTTGGTGGTCTAAGCTCGACCGCGGCCGCAGGTTTCCTGAACTCCGCGACCTCGATCAATGAACTGGACATCAACGGCGCCGGCAGTTTTGCTCGACGCATTGAAGACAACACGCTTGGTCTGAAGCTGCGGCCGAATCAACAGTTTGCTTTGATCACTTATCTCGACAACAGTGGCGACTCAAACTATCACGCTGCGCAATTCACGTTGCGCCGTCGTTTCAGCACGGGTCTCGGACTGAGTATGGCTTACACGTTCGGCAAGTCGATCGACAATCAGTCGGTCGATCCGGTCGGCGCGTCGTCAGGCGGCGGTCTTTCCACCACCAACTCACGTACGCCCACTGACATTCGCAACTTCCGCGAAGAAAGGGCGCGATCCGATTTCGATCGCACGCACGCCTTCACGGCGGCGTCGGTGTGGGAAGTGCCCGTGGGCCGAGGGCGGAAGTACTTCAGTAACTCTTCCGGCCTGGTCAATCAGTTGCTGGGCGGGTGGTCCATCAACACGATTTACACGCACATGAGTGGTGAGCCGTTCGCTGTCCGTAGTGGAGCATTTACGTCGAATGGTAGTCATGAGAGTCGCGCCGGCGTGCAGGGTCCGGTCCGGGCGCAGCTTCAGGAACTGCCCGGGTCGCCGCTCGCTGGTCCGGTATTGTTCAAACCGGTTACTGCGCTGACGTGCGGTGTGGATCTGAGTCAGCCGTTTTGCATCCCAGCGCCAGGACAGAATGGCGCAGGGCGTAACATCTTCGTCGCTCCGAGTTATTGGAACATCGACTTCGGTTTTATCAAAATGTTTCCGATCGGCGAGCGAGTGAAGATCCAGTTCCGGACTGAGATGTTCAATGCGTTCAATCACACGAACTTCGACAATCCGCGTGATGCGTCAACCGGATCGCCTAGCATCAGGTCGAGCGTATTCGCTTCGTCATGTTGCGCCGGCGTCGCGCCGCCTTCCACCCAGACGATCGTACAAACGGGTGAGGCCGCGCGCGTGATCCAATTCGCGCTGAAGGTCCAGTTCTAACGACAAAAGGAACAAGGGACAAAGCAAAGCAGGTTCGACTTGAAATAGCCGAACCTGCTTTCTTGTGCCTTTTTGCGTCTTCTTTTTGTGCCTCTTGTGTTTAGAAGTTGAACTTCGCCACGAACTGAATTTTCCGAGAAGTACTGGTCGTATTTCCCAGAATCTGACCAAAGGAACCACCGGCGGTCAGAATCAAATTGCCATCGGGCACCGCGAATGATGGGGTGTTGGTTACGTTCTGTGCTTCGACACGAATCTCGAGATCCTGCGATTCCGAGAAGCGGAATTTCTTACCGACAGTCATGTCGAGGTTGAAGAATGATGGTCCGTTGAAGAAGTTTCTACCCACGTTGCTGAATTCACCGGCCGCGGGAACGAAGAACTTCGCGCGCTGCTCGGCAGTGAAGAAAACGTTGCGGCCATTTTCGAGGACAACGCTGCCAAGGTCCGGCGTGCAGTCGTTGCAACTTGCCGGCGTGAACACTACTTGCGAAAGAGTGCCGGCGCCTGAAAAGACCGTGAACGGACGTCCCGAATATCGACGCATCACGCCCGCGACGTTGAAACCGCCGAGCAGGAAATCTGCGGTTTGGCCCCAACCGGTACCGAACCGTCTTCCCTTCCCGAACGGAAGTTCGTAAAGCACGTAGCCCTGAAGCGCGTGGCGACGATCGAAATCAGACCGCGCGTAATTGAGGTCGCGATTGTTGATATCGAACGGAGTGTTTGCCGCCGATTGTCCCGTGCCACCTCGCGTAATGAGCGTGAAAGCAGGATCGAAAGAGCGCGTGTCTTCCGACTTCGCGAGTGTGTAGCTCGCCTGGAACGCGAGTCCTTTCGACGAGCGCCGGCTCACCTGAATTTCGAGCGCGTTGTAGCGTGAACGATCGTGGTTATCGATCACGTTCACAGCGCCGGTGAATTGCGGGTACGGTTGGAAGAAGAAAGGACTGAAGCCGTTGGCGATCAGCGTTGGGCCCGACTTGCCCGAGAACGCCCCCTGAGTGCTTTGGGCGATTATGAACGCCGCCTGTGCGACCGCTCCGGCAGCGACGAGGTTGCTGGACAGAGTTCCGTTCGGTAATCGAACTTGTGCTGCCAGCGTCTGCCGCAACAGGAACTGCGAACCATTTTCGCGAATATTGGTGTTGGGTAAGAACCCTAGTCCGGAGTGTCCAGCGAGCAGACTGTTGATTAGTGTGCTATTGCCGGTGGTCCTTAACTCTTCGAACGCTGCCAGGAAGCCGTTATTGCGAATGTCTACCTGGTTCACGTCGTACCCGCCATAGAGATCGCGGCCCCGACGTCCGATGTAATTGATTTCGAGCACGTTCTTCCAACCAATCTCACGCTGAAAGCTAATCGAGTACTGATGCGTTTTCGGGTTACTTAGTTCCGGATCGACGACGTTGAGAGAGTTCACTGAGAACGAGGGAGGTTGTCGAAACTGGAGTGGCGTAACGTCGTTTGAGGTCAGTGTTGGAACGCCCTGTCGCAACAGACCACCGTTCTGTCCGAACGAGTTGTTGGTCACGGCGCGCGTTAGGCCGGGAGCGCTTTGAAAGATAAACGATGAAAAGATGAACGTGTTGGTGCGATCGTAGGCGAGCCGATAGTTCGCACGAATTGAACTCTTGCCGTCACCTTTCGGATCCCAAGCCACACCAACCGTTGGAGCAAAAAGGTAAAGCGAATCGTCATACAACTTTCCTTCGCCGAAGCGGAACGCGCTCGTTGGCGGCTCACCGATCGCCAACCGCTGTTCCGGACGAAGGACGATGTTGTCTGGCGCCCGCGGCGACAACCTCATTTCCCAACGAATACCGAGATCAAGCGTGAGATTGCGTCGCAGCTTCCACGTATCCTGGGCGAAGAAATCGTACTCGGGATACTCCGCTGAGTAGAGGAAGCGCGTGCGGCCTGGACCAAACTCGTTATCGTTAATTGCCACGAAGGCCTGGTTGATCGTGCCAACGCGGCCAAGGATGTCGTTTATCCAACTATCGAGACGACCCCGGTCGGCGTTGGCGATGCCCGGAACCAACGTGTTATTTCCGGCCTGTGTTCTAAATGACGATGGCACTGGATTGGTGCCGGTGCCCAGGAAGATTCGTGCGCGCGTTAACACGCCCGCGACTGCGCTGCGATCATCAACGTGCTTCTGGAACCTCAGGTTGGTGCCGAATTTGAAAGCATGCGTGCTGTGAATCCAGGATAGATTATCGGCAAACTGCCACGTCGTAATCGTGCGCAGGTTGTTAACCGGCTCTTCCAGATTAAGCGGATCGTTCGGCACGTTGAGAATGACAGGCGGGTTCTCCTGCGGGTCAGGATTGTTGAAGCTGAACGTGAACCGGTTGAAGCCCGCGATGAATTCATTCACAACGGTGGGCGACACGGTCCAACGATAGTTGACCGCCAGGTTTCGTGGCGTGCGATAGGTGTCGACAAAGTTTGGAATGCCCGGAAACTTTTGCAGTCCCCCGTTGACGTTGTCGCCGAGTGTGTTCTGGGCGCCGTGGGCCCAGCGCACGTACATCGAATGCCGATCGTTGAAGTAGTGATCGATCTTGGTAGTGAAGTCATACTGCCGTTCAGTCTGCGGCGCAACGAAACTGAAACCGCCGACGTTCAGACCATCGCCGACGTTGAAGTTGTTAGGCAGCGGAGTGAACCCGATGATGAACTGCGTGGTCGGATCTGGTCCAAGACCTAGCGGGTTCGGAAAAACGTTATAGGAGCCAATGGTTAAGCCAGGCCTCGGGTTGCCGTTCGCATCGACCGAGGGGTTGTTCTGAATCGCATTGGCGTTGGTTCCGCCCACAACGTAACGGTAAATACCGTTGCGCGCCTGTTGCGTGTAAACAGTGCGGTTCACGAAGAACGCCTGGCTGGTGCGCAGGAACTGAAGGTTGGTAAAGAAGAATGTTTTGTTCTTACCACTGTAGTGCGTTGGACCACCTTCGCCAAACCGCGGCAGGTAAACTGGTCCACCCAGCGAACCGCCGAAGATGTGCTGCAAAAACTGTGGCCGCTGCGCCTTGTTGATCAGGTTGTTGTATTCGTTCGCGTGAAAACGCGGCGTTTGATAAAACTCGAAGAGCGATCCATGGAAGTCGTTTGAACCTGACTTCGTGACGAGGGTGACTTGCGCGCCGCTGCTGCGTCCGAGATCGGCGGTGAAGTTACCAGTCACCACCTGAAACTCCTGTAGCGAATCAGGGTTCGTCCGGATCGGAGTAAAGTTTGAGCCACCGGCGCTGGTTTCGTTGATGTCAATGCCGTCGAGCGTGAAATTGAATGCGCGATCGCGGGAGCCGTGGACGTGAATGCCGCCGCCGGTGTTCGCGCCGGTCACCACGCCCGGCTGAAAGTTAATGAACTCGAGAGGATTGCGTCCGCGATTGCCGACGATGGGCAGCGTTACGAGCGTGCGTTGCTCGACGGTGTTGCCGATGTTACCGGAGCTGCTGGTCTGAACCGCTTCCTGGGTGGCGGCGACTTGTACTGTCTCCGACAAGCCACCGATTTCGAGTGTGAAATCGACGGTCAGCGGCTGATTGATGTTCGCGGTGTTGCCAACAGAGACCGCTTTCTTGAAACCCTGCTTCTCGACAGAGACCGTATACTTTCCTACTTGTATCGAATCGAAGACGTAAGTTCCGCCACTCGACGTCTCAGCGGTGAGCACGCTCTGAGTGGCTTCGTTGGTAAGCGTCACAACGGCACCCGGAACGACCGACCCTTTTTCGTCGACGACCGTGCCGGTGACACGCGACGTAGTACCCTGTCCCAGCGCGACCGCTGTGAGACAGACAGTCAGGAGCAAGAAGGCAAGAGTTGGTTTTCTCATGGGCATCCTCTCAATACTTAATTGGCACCCGGGCAGAATACACGGAGCCATCGCAACTCATTTGGCTGTTTGAAGTAAGGTTGAAACTGCAAAAATTCGGACGGATTATATATCCGTTCAGGAATAATGCTAGCTAAATATTGTTATTCTTTTCATAAAAATTACTGATGCCAGCAATTTTTAATTCCGTCGCTTTTTTGGACCCAATCGAGACGATTACCGCGCAGAGTTTTGGTGAGGTAACGAACATTCTGGAGTTCGCGGAAATGCGTGCGCACTCCGGCGCTTACGTATTGGTGATGCTGAGTTACGAAGCGGCGCCGGCGTTTGATTCAGCGTTGTGCACTCAGAAGCCAGATGACTTTCCTCTCGCCTGGGTGGGAGTTTTTTCAGAGCCATCGGATCCCATCGAGATCCGTTCTGTTGTTTCTTCCAATCCGTGGTTACCTAAAGTTACAAGAGACGAATACAACGAATGTGTGGCACGAATACGAGAGCTGATCGCGGCCGGTGATACCTACCAGGTCAACTATTCATTTCGTTTGACGTCGTCATTTACCGGTGACCCTTTGGCATGGTTCCACGCGTTACGCGGGGGTCAACGCGCAGAGTACTCAGCCTACCTCGATCTCGGACGCTACAAGATTCTTTCCCTCTCACCCGAGCTGTTCTTCGAGCGTCACGGCGATCACGTTCGCACAAAACCGATGAAAGGCACGGTCCAACGTGGAAGCACCGATGACGAGGACGCGGAGTTGGCGCGCTGGTTACAAAACTCGATCAAGAACCGGGCTGAGAACGTGATGATCGTCGATCTGCTTCGCAATGATCTGGGAAAGGTCTCGGTGCCGGGTGGCGTTCACGTTACTTCACTATTCGATCTCGAGCGCTTTGAGACGGTTTGGCAGATGACGTCAACTGTCGAAGCAACTCTTAAGAATGGAACCAGCCTTGTGGATTTGATCGGGGCGCTGTTCCCGTGCGGATCCGTCACCGGAGCGCCGAAGATTCGCACGATGCAGATCATCCGTGAGCTGGAACGCTTTCCGCGCGGCGCTTACACGGGGACGATCGGACTGCTGCGTCCTGGGGGTGATTGCACGTTCAACGTTGCGATTCGCACCGTCGTGCTTGATACGGATACAAACCTTGCGACGTGCAGTGTGGGTGGCGGGATCACTATCGATTCAACCGCCGAAGATGAATATCAAGAGTGTCTGGTGAAGAGCAGGTTTCTGCATGCTGGAAAAGATCTCCCGCAGGCGCTAAGGCGCAAAGGAAACACTTAAGCTTACCTTTGCGCCTTTGCGTCTTTGCGGGAAAGCCCCTCAGTTGTAGAGCAAGATCTCCGCGCGCGCCTGTCGAAACTCCTGCAACGAACTATTCCACGAGTTGACGATTTCTCTCGCGGCCTCGCCCCGTTTGATCCGTTCGAGCGTGTCCGTATTGACCAGCAGCCGCAGGTATTTATCAACCTGCCAATCGTTTGGATACAACTTCCGCAACGCGAGCGCCATTTCGATTCCGGTGAGTAACGGACGAAAAGCGCCGCGATCCGTGATAATGATATTCACGCCACCGCATTGCTCGTCTTTGAAGACGGAAGCCTTCGGCGTGAAACGAAGCGGCACGAAACGCACCCCTGGGATCGTTCGTTGATTCAAGTAATCCGCCAGCTTGTCACCCTGGATCCATGGCGCGCCGACGATCTCGAACGGCGTGTCAGTACCGCGTCCAACGGAGACGTTCGTGGTTTCGAGTAAACCAACACCCGGATAGAGCGTCGCCTCCGTCAAGCTGCGCATGTTGGGCGACGGATTGATCCACGTGAGATTCGTTTCATCAAACCACATTGACCGCCGCCAACCGTCCATTTTGATCACGCGCAGGTCCGCGCCGATCTTGCGTTGACGATTGAAGAGTTGGGCCAGCTCGCCGACCGTCAGTCCATGACGAGTCGGAATCGTGTGATAGGAGATGAAGGAAAGTTTATCGCTATCGGCCGTTGGACCCTCGACGTCAATGCCTCCAATCGGATTCGGACGGTCGAGCACGAACACCGGGATCTTTGTCTTCGCTGCCTCTTCCATGATGTGGCCGAGCGTTGAGATGTAAGTGTAGAAGCGGGCGCCGACGTCCTGGATGTCATAGACGAGTGCGTCGAGATCTTTTAGTTGTTCAGGCTTTGGCCGGCGAGTCTCGCCATACAACGAGTAAATCGGTAGTCCGGTTGCGTCGTCTTTCGAGTCGGAGATTTTTTCATCGGCCAGTCCGCGAATGCCGTGTTCGGGAGAAAAGAGCGCAACGAGCCGAACGCCGGGAGCTTTGTTCAGCACGTCGATCGTCGCGCGGCCTTCGCGATTGCGGCCGGTGTGGTTTGTGACGAGACCGACTCGCATTCCGGCAAGTTGTTTGAAGCCGTCGCGTTCGAGCACGTCGATGCCCGTCAACACTTTTGCAGAACCCGCCGACGAATCCAGGACCGACGGAAACTGTCGCTCGTACTCGACCATCGTGTAGTAGTGGTTCCCGGACTCGCGCGTGCGCTTGACCACGGAAGAATCCGTAATGGAAGCCGCAACAATCGTAGAGACGCGGCCACGCAATGGTCCAACATCTCCCTTACCGTCCGGATGCACTCGGTTACTCAGAAACACAACAAACGTCTCGCCGACGTCGTCGATCCAAATCGACGTGCCGGTGAAGCCCGTGTGACCATACGAGCCGAGCCGGAAAAGATCGCCGCGGTTCCTTGAGAAGCTCGTGTCGATGTCCCAACCAAGTCCGCGCGTGGCGCCCATACGGTTGACCAGTCGCGGGCGAACCATTTCGTTGACAGAGGCCGGTGAAAGGATCCGCACGCCGCCATACTCACCGTAGTTCACAATCATCTGACAATAGATCGCCAGATCACTTGCAGTAGAAAATAGTCCCGCGTGTCCGGCGACTCCGTTCATGCGATATGAAGTCGGATCATGAACTTGACCGCGCAACCACACGTCGCCTTCCGAACCGACGTTCGCCGCGGTGTCGCCGAGATAGCTGAGCTGCCCGCGACGTTTTTCAGTCGGGGCGATGCGCGCCTGCAAACTCGCGTCGGGGCGAAAGCCCGTATCGCGCATCTTCAATGGCTCAAAAATGTTCTTCTTCGCAAACACGTCGAGTGGCATGCCGCTCACACGAGCAACAACCTCGCCCAAGGCAATGAAACCGATGTCGCTGTACGTAAAACGGGTTCCAGGAGGATTGCGGAGTGGTTCGGCGATGAGTCGCTTGATGGCTTCGTCGTATCCGGTCCAACGTTCGCGCAGATCGAAGTCCGGCGCGTAGCCGGAGACGTGCGTCAGTAATTGTGCGATCGTGACGGCCTCGCGGCCGCCGCCTTTCAATTCGGGAATGTACACAGAAACGGGATCATTCAAACGTACCTTGCCGCGCTGAACAAGGATCATAATGCTCGTCGCCGTCGCAACGACTTTCGTAAGACTCGCAACGTC
>DASRPN010000176.1:0-4626 GCA_035646355.1 Pyrinomonadaceae bacterium
AAAAACGCTCCGCCTTTGACAAGCTGCTTTTGTTCGGCTACGGCTGACATCGAGTTTGTCCTCCTATCGACTTAACTTCAGGCTGCGATTCGTTCAAAGATTCCGGCGGCGCCCATGCCACCACCAACACACATCGTCACCATTCCGTAGCGGCCGTTGCGGCGCTCGAGTTCGCGCAGGATGCTGGCAGTTAGTTTCGCGCCAGTACAACCAAGCGGATGGCCCAGCGCGATCGCGCCGCCGTTGACGTTAACTTTTTCCGGGTTGAGTCCCAACGTCTTGATTACTGCCAACGACTGCGCGGCAAACGCTTCATTCAACTCGATCAGATCGATGTCGTCGAGCGTCAGGCCGGCGAGTTTCAGCGCTTTCGGGATCGCGAAGACAGGACCGATGCCCATCTCCTCCGGCGGACAACCCGCAGTCGCATACGCAATGAAACGCGCCATCGGTTTCGCGCCTAGCTGTTTCGCGCGTTCGTCAGACATGACGATTGCCGCAGCGGCGCCGTCAGACATCTGCGACGCATTGCCGGCCGTGATCGTGCCCTTCACATGAAACGCGGGTTTCAGTTTTGCGAGACCATCAGCGGAAGTATCCCGGCGCACGCCTTCGTCTTTATCGAATACAACCTCGCGGCGCTGCTTCTTGCCTTTCTCGTCCAACTCTTCGAGGACCACGTGCAACGGAACAGTCTCCTCGGCAAATTTTTCCGCATCGAGTGCGGCGGCCGCGCGTTGATGCGAGCGCAACGCAAATTCGTCCTGCTCGTCGCGCGTCACTTCATACTTGCGCGCCACGTTCTCAGTTGCAAGGCCCATGCTGAGATAAAAATCCGGATAGTGCTCGACAAGGTACGGGTTTGGGCGAATGATGTGACCACCCATCGGGATCATCGACATGGTTTCCAAACCGCCCGCGACAATAACGTCCGCGCCGCCGCTCCTGATGCGGTCCGCGGCCATCGCAATAGACTGTAGACCCGACGAACAGAAGCGATTGATCGTCATCGCGCTCGTTTCGACCGGAAGGCCGGCGCGAATCGCAGCCGCGCGCGCAACGTTCATCCCCTGTTCGGCTTCCGGCATGGCGCAACCCATGATCACATCTTCAATCTGCGATGGTTCGAGTCCGGGAACGCGATTCAACGCTTCCTTGATAACTGCCCCACCCATTTCGTCCGGGCGTGTCGTGCGCAACGTGCCGCGCGGCGCTTTGCCAACCGCTGTGCGAACTGCTGATACGATTACTGCGTCTCTCATACTTACCTCACAAAGATTTCGATTCCTGATCAATTCCTCAACGGCTTCCCGGTCTTTAACATGTGCGCGATTCGTTCCTGCGTTTTCCGCTTGCTGACCAACGACAGAAACGCTTCGCGCTCAAGGTCTAACAAGTATTGCTCGGACACCCGCGTCGCGTGATTGAGATCGCCACCGGTCAGAATGCGAGCGAGTTGCTCACCAATCTCGGCGTCGTGATCGGAAATGTATCCGGCACGCTTCATCTGGTGAATGCCCAGCTTCAACGTCGACAACGCTGACAAACCTAACGCGAGAATGTCCGTCCGCGGCTGCGGCGCGACATAACCACTCGCCGACAACGCCAACACTTCCTTCTTCGCATCGGCAATCAGGCGATCCGCGTTCATCGAGATTGTATCGTCCGCCGACAGGAAACCCAGTGTTCTCGCTTCCTCAGCCGATGTCGCGACCTTTGCAAGCGCGATCGTTTCAAACGCACGCTTCACAAACGGGAACGGGTCAGCGTCGTCGACGCCCTTCGGAATCGAATCCATTGCCCGCACCAGCATCTCCTTCGTGCCCCCGCCGGCCGGAATGATCCCAACTCCGACTTCGACGAGACCGATGTACGTCTCAGCCGCAGCCCGCACGCGATCGGCGTGCAGCACCATCTCACACCCGCCACCAAACACCATCTGAAACGGCGCGACCACCACTGGCTTCGGCGAGTAACGCAAACTCATCGTCGCGTTCTGGAAAACTCGGGCCATCATGTCGAGCTCGTCCCAGTTTTCCTCCTGCGCTTCCATCAGCATCAACATGATGTTCGCGCCGACGCAGAAGTTCGTGCCCTGGTTGCCCACCACGAGACCGAGAAAATTCTTTTCAACCTCGCCGAGCGCAAACTTCAACATCTGCAACGTGTCGCCGCCAATCGCGTTCATCTTCGAGTGAAACTCGAGACACGCGACGCCGTCGCCGATGTCGATCAACGACGCTCCAGCGTTCTTTTTGATCACACCCTTCTGATCTTTGATCGACTTAAGGATCAGAACTCCGGGCTGGTCCGCGAGCGGAACGTACTTCCCTGAAGCAAAGTCGAAATAAGACTGTTGGCCGTTATCTTTTTTGTAGAACGACGTGGCGCCTGACGCGAGCATCTGTTCGACGTTCGCGGGAACCGCCATTCCCTCTTCCTTCATTCGCGCGACAGACTTCTCGACGCCGATCGCGTCCCACGCTTCGAATGGTCCAAGTTCCCAACCGAAACCCCAACGCATCGCGCGATCAACCTCCACGACATTGTCCGCGATCTCAGGAATGCGTTTAGCTGCGTATGCGAGTGTCCGCGTCAAGGTCTTCCACAGAAACGCGCCGACGCGATCCTTGCTCCACGTCAACGCCTTGAGACGCTCGGGCAGATCCTCGATGTTCTTCGCCATGTCGAGCGCGGGAAGTTTGACTTTTTGCGACGGGCGATATTCGAGAGTCGCCGCATCGAGCGCCCAGATTTCGCGTTTGTCGCCTTCGCCTTGTTGCTTCTTGTAGAAACCGGACTTTGTCTTGTTGCCCAGCAGATTGCGCTCGACCATCTTCGCGAGCACGTCGGGCACGACAAACATGTCGCGCTCTTCGTCGTCGGGAAGGTTTTCGTAAAGGTTCTTGATGACGTGATGAAAAACGTCGAGTCCGACGAGATCAAACGTACGGAACGTCGCCGATTTCGGACGCCCAACGGCGGGACCGGTCATCTTGTCGACTTCCTCGATCGCGTAGCCGTCGTCGACCATCGTCTTGATCGTGTGCAATGCACCGAAAGTGCCGATGCGATTGGCGATGAAGTTTGGACGATCCTTAGCCGGAACGACGCCCTTTCCGAGTCGTTGATCGAGAAAGCCAAAAAGGAAGCACGAGACCTCGGGCTTGGTCCATTCGGTGCGAATGATCTCGACGAGATGGAGATAGCGTGGTGGATTGAAGAAGTGTACGCCGAGGAAGTGCTGCTTGAAGTCGTCGGAACGTCCTTCAGCGATCAAATGAATTGGAATGCCGCTTGTGTTTGACGCGATGATCGAGCCGGGGCGGCGATGCTGGTCGATCTTTTCGAACAGCGAGCGCTTGATGTTCAGGTTCTCGACAACTGCTTCAACGATCAGATCGCAATCTTTGATTTTGGCGAGGTCGTCGTCGAAATTGCCCACGGTTATTAATGAGGCGAGTTCGGGAACAAAGAAGGCGGCTGGCTTCGCTTTCCGCGCCGCTTCGAGGCCGCCGCGCGCGATGAGATTGCGATCCGCGGGTTTGTTGCTGCTTGAGCCGGAGGCTTCGGAAGTGTCCTTGGGAACAATGTCCAGCAGCAGGGTGGGCACACCCGCATTCGCCAGGTGCGCGGCAATCTGCGCTCCCATCGTCCCCGCTCCCAACACCGCCGCCTTCTCAATCCGCATCGTGTTGATAATCCTCTCTATTGGTAGACCCCTGCGTGACACCTTACCCGATTATGAAGGGTTCACATATTACTGAATGAGCGCTCATTCAGGCAAGACGCAAACGGCGAGGTCCGCTTCTCTTGAATGAAATCTGTGGGTTCGGTCATTAAATGAAATTTGTCCGGCATAAAGTGAAATTTGTCCGGCATTAAATGAAATCGCGTGTCTCATTGAAAACCAGGCCGCAATAAAAGTAATCGTATGATTTCGGTCGGACTTAGTCGCGTTAGCAAAAAACGCCCGTGTCGGATATGTAGCAAACCCGTCCCTACGAGCTAAGCGTTGCGCTGGGCGAGCCTCAACTCGCCTACACGGTCGTTTGTTTTGAGTGTTTTGGAAGTTTATCGCAACGATCCTCGCTACGCTTACAGTAACAACGATGTAAGCGGTCACATAAGCGTTAACAGTCTGAAACCGCCAGGTTGGGAGAACCTGGTGAAAGCGTCCGGTGTTAGGTGGGGAAAACGCTAATGGTCCAGGCGCGGTTGTTCGGGCAGACGTAGTTTGTCGATTGGCGTGTGCGCCGACCTCGATTATAGCTTGCTAGTGCTGCTGATTTCTGCCGGATGCGTTGTGAGGGCTTCTCGAAGGTCGCTTTCTCTGACGCTCGCTGCCTGTAGCAACTGACGAATGCTCAATAGAGCTGTCTCAGAGTGATCATGGATCACGCATGTAGCCTCCGCTTTTAAGATAGGGCTCGTGAGCCGTTCGACTCGCACGACTGCCACAGGTCTTTCGAGCTCCGTGGGTAAGCGCGTATATAATGTCGTCCTGCCCCCACTGCGAGCACTCGCGGGAGATTCAGGTCATAACCCTTGGGGTTGGCTTCTCCTGGGAAAGGCCGTATGACATGAACAGAGAACCGTCCGAGTCAAGACAGACAGCGAAAGCAT
>DASRPN010000177.1:0-15149 GCA_035646355.1 Pyrinomonadaceae bacterium
ATTTGCCTTTGATTCCTTCCCTTCACACCGGTGTGGACCAACGGCGGAGAAATCACTCTAAACTCATACCATTGAGACTTCGGCATCGGAAAGAGTTGATAGTAGTAATGGAAATGGTTGGCTTGCACGTGGTGCGTTGGTGACGGATTCAAGGTTTGTGGTCCTGGCCGCGTGGGTTTTGGTTTCAGAGGAAATCACCAAGCCCGAAGCCAATAGAACAAACACTAATATTAAAATGGTCAATCGATCGGGAGGTCTTTTCATTTTTATCTCCTGGAGATGGAAACTTGATTAACTGCTACAACTGTGGTTGAGAGGAGTGCGATTTCGCCTTCTTATATCACGGACATTCTGCAGACTGCGATGATTTTCTTGGCTGAGAAGTTCTGTCAATCGTCGGACTTCACTGAAGAACCTTTGTTCCACCTTGGTCCATCGCGGAGTGGTTTGGCAAAAACTTCAGCGCCACAGTCTGATTCAGTTTGAGGTCTTCGGCTTTATAGACTTCGCCCATACCGCCCCGGCCGATCAGGCCCGTGATGCGATAGCGATCGTTGAGAATAGTTCCCGCGAGGTACTTACCTTCGAAGCGCGAGACTGATGTTTTTTGAGAGCTTTTTGGAGTCTTGTTGTTACATGAAGGTCGACGAACTGTAGCCGCCCCACAGGAAGGAAAGGTACGGTCATCATCACGAGCGACCGCTGAGCATACCGGGCACATGAGCATGGTGCGGTATTTCATGTAATCGGCAGTCTGTTGTATCTAGAAACTTTGATCGTTGCCCTGATTTAACCTAAGATTTCCCGCGGCAATTATCGTTAAATGCGCACGGTCGAGAGGTATATATGGCGGAAGAACAACGGTCCCGGACCAACGCATGATGCGCCAACGAAGACGTAAGGGAATCAAGGCACTGCCGCATAGAAATGACCTAATGAAGCCGACGGTTGATGCCATCAAGGCGCTCGGCGGCTCCGGTTCGGTCGACGAGATCAGCGACAAGGTCATCACGATACTGGGAATTCCTGACGAACTTGCAAGTCGGCCACACGTCACAAAATACAATAGGCAAGACGGAAGAACACAACTTGAATATGAACTTGCATGGGTCCGAACTTCCTTGAAACAACTAGGGGTATTAGAGAATTCAACGCGCGGTATCTGGGCCGTAACGGGAAAGCAATTCATCGGCTTTAGTGCTGAGGAGGTCGTTTTTGCCGATCGAGTTGATTCAGAAGCACATGCCATTGAGTCGCTGGTTGAGTGGCGAGAACGCGTTAACACCTATTTGGTAGAAACGCTGTCCCCAAATGCTTTTGAAAGGCTGATTCAGCGAATGCTTCGGGAGACCGGTTTCACGCAAGTCGAAGTATCGGGCAGAACAGGTGATGGCGGAATCGACGGACAAGGCATCGCGAAGGTTAATGGCATTCTGAGCTTCAGAGTCGTTTTCCAATGCAAGCGTTACCGTGGTGCAGTCGGACCTTCTGAGGTTCGCGATTTTCGAGGCGCCATGCAGGGCCGCGCTGATAAGGGTTTGTTAATCACCACGGGCTATTTCACTCGAGAGGCTACAAGGGAAGCCATACGTGATGGCGCGATCGCCATAGATCTCATCGATGGGGAAAAGTTAGCGGAAAAGCTAAAAGAGCTTGGACTTGGAATAAAGATTGAGCGGGTGGAAACTGTTCTTATAGATGAAGAGTGGTTCAAATCAATTTAAAGCTGATCAGGATCTTGAATTCTGCTCGATGTGCGGAGCCGTGGCTGGTGATTACTGGCAGACGCGACCTATCCGACCGGTTCTACTCAGATTCCGCCCGCGTTTTGGTGACATAACGCATCGCTGGACGATTTGCGACGAATGTGATGAGGGCCTGCGGAACCTAAATCGCCGTCACATACCTTCATCCGCAGTTCGACGCCGATTGAGCATTCCCCACGCGTAAGCCAAAACTTTTGATCATTCGTCCGAGATGCCCTAAGATTCCGTGGTCCACCCCCTCAGATCTTCGGCTCTCAAATTTGACGGAGGAACTGAAATGCCAAAACGCATGGTGTTGCTGAGTTTTCTTCTTCTACTTGCCGCAATCTTCGGTGGGCTCTCTCCCAAGCCTGTCGGTTTAACCGCACCTAAGCCCGCTCCTTTTTTCACCAACATTTCCGTTTACGGCGCCTGGCACTGTGGCAACGACTTCTGCACCTGGGCCAGCGTTCGTAACATGACGGACTTTGACACCAAGAACCGCTGGATCATTAACCGTGGCGACGGCACACCGTCCGTTAACCTCATCGTGCTCAGTTTTGTTCATCCGCTCAGACTCCTGAACAAAACGAACGACGCCGGCAATTCGCAAGGCATACCGATCGGCATGAACCAGGCAGTAGTTGACTACTTCAAGGCACGTGGTATTCGAGTCCACTTGTCGATGGGCGGAATCACGTACACCGACGCATGGAACCAGGCGCTCGCTACTAACCCGACTCAACTCGGTCTCAATGCCGCTGAGGCGGCGCAACGTTTAGGCGTAGGATTTGAAATCGACTACGAAGAAAACACAAACCCGAATCTTCCCGGTTTGCAGGCGTTCATCAACGCGTATCGATCGGTTCATCCGTACGACGCTTCCGGAAATAATCACCCGGCGCGATTGACGATCGATCTCGCAGCCGGTGATCGTTGGCTGATCGCGTTGACGCGTAAAGCAACTGCCGACTGGTTGAACACAACAACGCCCGTGTTGGATTACGCAAACGCGATGGTTCCGGCTCGGCAGCCTAACAGTGCCGCAACAGCGACAGCGGATTGGCAGGAACACGTCGATGGTAAACCGCAGTTTGCGCCGCCGATCCTGCCGCTGGCGCCGTGCAAGTTCACAGGAGGGCTATACATTGTCACCGGAACCAGGGCCGCGCCGGAATGCACAAGCTTTAGCGCGTCGCTCATCAACTCAACGGGAAACTTTGTTCAAACAGTCGCACCGAACGGCGCAGGCACGACGAGTGGGATGTTGGGTTACATGTTCTGGGCGGCGGAATGTCCATCGACGCGGCGCGTGTGTACGACGCCTCCGAATTCGTGCGAGGGCGGCGTAGGCGTTGGCGCAACTACTTACGGCATTCCAATCCCAATGCCACCGCTACGTCAAAGCTAACTTGGCCAGTGGCCGTGGTCCGTAGTCAGTGGTTCTTGGCATGGAACTAGCTTGGTGCAAAACTGACTAATGACTAATGACTACTGACTACTGACAAATAATGAAGACGCTTCTTGTCATCACGTTTTGTCTCTTTAGTTCGGTTGCGTCCGCGCAGACGAATTGCTTGCAAACGGCGCGTGAAGTTTCTCCGCAACTTTCGGCCGAAGCTCGGAGCGACTTTGAGACAAAACTAAACGAGGCGCGGGAACTCTACGAGAAAGATCGAAACTCCGCTGATCGGGTTATCTGGCTCGGAAGACGTACCGCCTACCTCGGACGTTACAAAGAAGCGATTCGTGTTTTCACAGACGGCATCAAGCAGTTCCCTGCTGATGCCAGACTGTATCGACATCGCGGTCATCGTTTCATCACTCTGCGATGTTTCGACGAAGCGATCGCCGATTTGAAAAAAGCGTCGACACTAATCAAGGGCAGGCCCGACGAGATCGAACCTGACGGCCTGCCTAATGCCCGCAACGTTCCCACCAGCACGCTGCAATCGAACATTTGGTATCACCTCGGACTCGCTCATTATCTGAAACGCGATTTTCAGAGTGCCCTAAGCGCGTATCGTGAAGCAGAAACGGTTTCGACTAATGCCGACATGCTGGTCGCGACCACGCACTGGCTTTACATGACGTTACGTCGTTTAGGACGTGAAGACGAAGCGCGCAAAACAGTCGCGGCGATTAAGGACGACCTCGACATCATCGAGAACGCCGACTATTACAAGTTGATCCGAGTTTACAAAGGAACGGACCCGGCGGCGGACCTCTGGAAAAAACTTAACCTACCCGCCAACAACGTGAGCAACGCAACCCTCGGTTACGGTCTCGGCAACTGGTCTCTTTACAACGGTCAGCGCGAGGTGGCGATCAAAACCTTCCAGCAAATCACCGCGGGAGACCAGTGGTCCAGCTTCGGCTACATCGCCGCAGAGTCAGAACTAAGTCAAAACAAATAATCAAAAAATCAACCGGAGATCGCCCTTCAAACAATTCTCAGAAACGAAACCGAACTTTCATCGCATATAGAACTGAAAGGGTGTACTCTCGGCGAATCCAAGAGGAACCATGACCGGCATTTTCGGCGACACGCTTAGCTTTAAACAGGAGAACGGCCCTGATGTGTCTCTTGTCGTTAATGGCGATGAGTCGTACGCGCGCTACGAAACAACCGACGGCTACACAGTGATCTATGACCCTGAACTCGGCCTCTACACGTACGCCCTAACCGACGACAAGGGCAGTTTCGTCTCCAGCAAGACTCCGACAAGCGAAGAACCTCCCGCGAATCTGCCGCTACACCTTGAAGAAACTTTTTCCGTCCGCGCTGCGAAAGCCGAAGCAAAAATCAAGAAGCGCTCCCCGTCCCCGCCCGGGGACTAACCCAGGAAGCCCCGCCGACTAACAGGAGACGGTGGCGCCGCTTACTCAATCGCTCCAAAGAAAGGGATACCCTCATGAGCGGAATTTTCAACGAGCAACTGACTTTCAAACAAGAGAACGGACCCGACGTCCGGCTCGTGGTCATTGGGGACGAACACTACGCGCAATACGAAACCATCGATGGTTTTACTGTCGTTTACGACGTCGGAAAGGGATTGTACTGCTACGCCCAAACCGTCAACGGTCGCTTCGTTTCGACCGGCATACCGATGAGCGTCCCCCCGCCACCAGAACTTCGCCGCCACATAACCGAATCAGAAGAGGTACGCCAGCAGAAGTTCACGCTGCGACACGCGACACGCCAGCCACCTCCGGCGATATTCACCGCCGCCGACACATTTGAGACGCTTGGTCCAAACAATGGTCTTCTCAACGGCCGTCGCGTCAGCACCGGAACCGTGCTCGGGCTTACAGTCCTCGTCGAGTTTCAGGATGTAACAACGACGATCACGAAACAGGATGCCGAGGAGATGCTGAACGGGCAGAATTACACTCGTAACGGCAACTTCTGTTCGGCACGCGATTACTTCTTACTCGTATCAGGCGGCAAGCTTGACTACACAAACGTGGTTGTTGGCCCAGTGAAGCTCAGCCGCAACCAACAGTTTTACGTGACCAATTCGCTCGTGCATGAGGCGATGGCACTGGCTGTAGCCACCGGGATCGATCTGAAACAGTTTGATTCGCGGAACGACGGAGTTATCGACGCCGTCAATTTCCTTTACGCCGGCCAATCGCGTTACGAGGAAGAATTGTGGCCGCACAACGCTTTTCTCGAAATGCGGTTTGGCAACATGCGTACAAACTTCTACCTGTTGACGGGTCTCGGCAGCAGCTCCAGCGATCTGACGATCGGAACTTTCTGCCATGAGAATGGTCACCTGCTCTGCCGTTTCCCCGACATGTACGACTATGGCAATCGCGACGGCGATGGCGTTAAGAGTGCCGGCATCGGCTCGTACTGTTTGATGGGCTCAGGCAATCACCTGAACAACGGCCGCACGCCCGCGCCGGTCTGCGCCTATCTGCGCGAACTCGCCGGCTGGTGCGACATCCGCATCGATCTCTCTCAACCCGGCATGAAAGAGGCGAGACACGCCGACTATCGCACGGTGATGAAATACCCGACTGACAAGTTCAACGAGTACTTCATCGTCGAGAACCGCACGAAGATGGGATTGGACCAGCACCTGCCGTCGAGCGGACTCGCGGTCTATCACTGCGACACTGATGGGTCAAACGAATTGCAGGAAGGCTCGTCAACGCGTCACTATCAATGCGCGCTGTTGCAGGCAGATGGCCGCATGGACCTCGAGCGCAACGGCAATCGCGGCGACGGCGGCGACTTGTTCGCCGCCATCGGTGGAACCGCGCTATCGCACGCAACAACGCCTTCGTCGCGTCAGTGGGACAATGTCGATTCGCGTTTGGTCCTGTCGCAAATCACTGCGCCGGGACAAATGATCAATTTCCGTATCGGGCCGGAAGTTGTGGGCCAGGTTGTTACCCTCGAGGTCACACCGGGACTCGCGATTCCGGACAACAATCCGGCGGGCATCTCGAGTCAGCTTGCACTCAATCAAGCGGGGCTCGCGCGACGGATTCGCACGGGTGTCGGCATCACGCATACGTTCATCGGCGATCTTCAAGTCGAACTGGTTAGCCCGTCGGGCGACCGAGCGTTGATTCACGATCGCAAAGGTGGCGATCAGGACAATCTCCAGCAGACGTTTGATTCGAGTGCAAACGCCGCGCTGGCCGCACTCATCGGCAAACCCGCTGCGGGTAATTGGGAACTGCGCGTGCGCGACATTGTCGGTCAGGACACGGGCAGGCTCGATGCGTGGAAACTCGAGATCGAGCTCGACGGTCTTGCCAGCCAGGTGGAACGGCATGAACTCGAACCGAATCTTACGATTCCCGACAACGATCCGACTGGCGTCAGCAGCTCGCTGGCGTTTGCCAACCAGGGAACGACGCGACAAGTCCGGTTCGCGCTACAGATCGAACACACCTTCATCGGCGACCTGCGCGTCGAAGTATTCGCGCCAAACGGCCGGCGAGCGATCGTTCACGCACAGAGCGGCGATGGTGCGGACAACCTGACGTTGGATCTCGACTCCAACTCACCATCCTCGGCGCTTTTGCCGCTTGTCGGTCAGCCCGTCCAGGGGAACTGGGTGCTCCGCGTCACGGATCTCGTAGGCCAGGACGTGGGTAAATTAAAGAAATGGAGCCTTGAACTGACACCGCAGTTGTAAACGCGGGCTCGGTTTTGGGAATCGAAGACAACGCGAGCAGAATTCGGGATCTTGCAACCCGTTTTTCTGTTCGCGTTTGTTTTGTCCTAGAAGTCGTACACAGGTTTTCTCTGAATTCTCTGCGCCTTTGTGGTTAATATTTGCTCAGGAAAACGACAGAGTCGCAGAGAGCACAGACGTTGCATAAAGAAGCAGTCCAGCAAGAGACTTTTGAGACAAAGCCCTCGCGTTTGTTTGTCGCCGCGTGCGACCCTTTGTTATGTTAGGCGCAAGGAGAAGTATCATGAAGATTACATTTCGACTTCTGCTCTCCGTTTTGCTGCTCCTCTCCCTGGTCACCCCGTTACTCGCCGATACGATTCGTCTTAAAGACGGCAGTGTCATTCGCGGGCAGGTGATCGGATTTAAGGACCAGCAGTTCACGATTCTAATCGGCGGTAACGCCAGAGGCAGGCGCGGGCAAACTACTGTTTACGTCGAGGATGTTGAGTCGATCGAGTTCGATTCGGGTTCAGGCCCGTCCACAGCGACCGATGACAGCAGTATGGCGCGAAACAACCCGCCACCGCTGAACAACAATCGCAACACAAGTTCAGAACCACCGGCGGCAGATCCTCGAGTCGATGGGCCACCGGTGTCATCGGCGCCACCGACCTTTTTTACGATTAAAATCGCCGTGCGAGCTGACGCCTCAAACAATGGTTGGACAAACAGCGGCCTCGTCGTTCGTAAAGGACAGCGCCTTCGCATTAGTGCCTCGGGTCGCGTGTCGCTCGGACGCGGACGCTTTTCGATGCCGGGCGGTCTCGCCAGTGTGAACGACAACGACAAGCTGATGCGCAGCGAAGCGACTGGGGCGCTGATCGCCGTCATCGGTGACGACAACGACGAATTTATTCTGATCGGTCCGCGCAGGGAGTTCGTGGCGCAACGCGATGGCGTGCTGTTTCTAGGTGTCAACGAGGGCGACTTGACAGATAATACCGGCAGCTACGACATTGTTATCGAAGCAGAAGCCAGCGGCCGCTGAGGCCGGTAAAACCGGTGGAAAATCGGTGTCTTCAAAGACACGGATTAAAACTGGGTAAACTTCGGCTGCGGCGCGTGCATCACACCCATTTGCTGTCCTCGCTTGTCCTCGGGAGTTGAATACTATGAGATTTAAACGCGCATATCCGCTTTTTGGTATCGTTCTCTCATGCCTGCTGATCGCCGGACTCTACGTGAATCCGGGATTCTCGCAGTCGCGCAGGCAACCCCCGACCTCGAATGAAAAGAAAAACAAGCGACCCGGCGACAAGCCGACGAAAGAAGGCGATCAGGAGCCACTTCCCAAGGACCTCGAACCAACCGCGCCAAAAGACGTCGAGAAGATCGCAATTACGACCCAGATCGTAAACATCGACGCCGTCGTCTATCACAAGAAGAGCGGCCAGATCGTGACCGGGCTGAAGAAACCAAACTTCGCAATCTACTCAGACGGCACGCAACAAACGATCACAAACTTCTCCACGCCTGAAGCGCCGATCACGGTTGCGATGGTCGTCGAATACAGCAAGTGGACCGATATGTTCGGACTTTACGGAAGCGGGGGCTACGAACCAGGAACTTACGAAGTGATTCGCCCCACGGCGATGTTCCTTTCCCAATTCATCAAGCCGCCAGATGATTATGTTTCCGTGGTTGCTTTCGATATTCGACCGACTCCGTTGACGGACTTCACAAACGACCCGGGCCGGCTACAGCAAGTGATTAGTTTGCTGTTGCGGAACCAGCCCGCTTTCCGTGAAACCAACTTGTACGACGCGCTGAAGTTCGTGCTCGTCGGTGGACGCGGTGACTCGGTCGTGCTCGAGAATTCAGAGTCCGACAAGGCTGACTACGCTGGTCTCGCATCAGTCCAGGGCCGGCGTCGCGCGGTGATCCTCATCGCGTCCGGACTCGACACGTTCAGTAAGATCAACTACGACAACGCGCGTAAGATCCTTCAGAACTCCGGAGTTCCGGTTTACATCATTGGGACCGGAAACTTGTTTAAGAAGAAGTACGGCGACCAATTGCCCGCGACCGACGGAGTGTTTGGCATGCCCGGGCGCATGAGTTGGCTGCAAGCCGACAACGCTTTGGGTACGTTTGCAAAAGAAACTGGCGGTGCTTACTTCCCGGTGACTTTCGAGGGTGAATTGCCTAAGGTGCTCGGCAACATCAATGCGCTGTTGCGGAGTCAGTACAGTCTCGCGTTCAATCCCGGCGACGTTCGCGACGGAAAGCAACACAAGTTGAAAGTCAGCGTAGACGTCAATGGCGATGGGACTTATGACGACAAGGAATACGTGATCCAGGCTCGTCAGTACTACAACGCGCCAAAACCGGAAAAATCAGAGAAGGACAAGAAGTAGTCATTTCTCATTTGACATTTTTCATTTGTCATTTGTGGAAGCAAAAATCACTTAAGCTCGGGGCCTGCTAACCTTAAAAGCGAGCCTCAACATTGCTCCAAATGAGAAATGGCAAATGAAAAATGACAAATGATCAGGCTCCGTAAACTCTCAGACGAAACTCGTCGTTGAACGAAACCATCTCGGCTTTGCGGTTCGAAAACCGTTTAGTCTCACGGAGCATTGCGGGTAGACCACGAAGCGGCAGCTTCAAACCGTACGCTGCGCTCGTCAGTACGGACGCGAGTTGCGGATTCAATCGTTGCGGCATTCCATAGCGGATCGCTTTTTGTGCGACCGGCGAGAAACCAATACTCCTTCTCGAATTCACAAACTCCAGAGAGTGGTCGTAAACGTGCAACCGGCTTGGCAGGTCGCGCAGCGCGAGATCGCGGTGGGCCAACATGTTTGCAATCGCTTCTGCTACGACACCACGGTGATAGTTGGCCCGCGCCGGCACCGGTGAGTCGTCTGCGACTGTCTCGGGCAAATTCTTCGGTCGCACTTCGCGCAGATCGCAGTAACGGCTCACAAAACGCATCAACGTCTCGTAAATCGACAGCAGATTGCCCGTCACTTTCACGCGCTCGATAACGGGCGATTGAGGAGAATCACCTGAAAACCGCGTCGCCGTCACCGAACCGCGCGGCAGTAGCTCCGCAACGCGCTCGTCATGACCGAAGAGCAACAGTCCTGCTACAGTCGGCACCAGTTCGTGGCCGTCGCTTGTAGCCATCAACAGGTCGCGTTCGAGTACGTCACTTGTCGGATAACCCACTACCGACGCCTGTTCAAACGCACCGCCTTCAAACTCCCGGAGGTAGCTCCACAAGTGCGCTTCGTCGATGTCGGCGATCGTCGAGCCGAGCGCCGGGACTGCTTCGTAACGGAGCGGCCGCGCCTCGTCGAGCAGCGCGGAGATCTCTTCGCGGGATGCCTCGCGTTTTTCCGCTCCGATGCGCAAATAGAACCGGCCGTCGCGTGTGCGATATGGACGACGTTTCGTTTCGATCTCGAGGGCGACGATACGGCGGCCATTGTCGAGCGCGACGCGATCGATAAAAGGGACCAGCGGTGGTTGCACTTCTTCGCGACAGATTCGCACCAGATCTTCCTGCACCCGCTCCGGATCGTCGACGCCTTCGACGCGCAGTTGATCGTTGACGCCAAAGACAATCACGCCGCCGCCCGTGTTTGCGAGTGCGACGATCTCCTGCGCGATCTTCTCCGTGTTTGAAAGTTTTACTTTGAGTTCGAGAAACGTGTCCTCGCCGCCGCGGACCAGCCGCAGTAGTTCGGTTCTCGATGTTTGGGGAGCAGGGGTCGAGAGGACGTATTCCTGGAACGAACGCTCAGTAGTCGGTTCGTGCCGTTGGTTGCTGCGAAATCTTCTGCGAGCCATTGGAGTAGTTCTGGGGAGGACTAGTGTACCACGAACTCCGGAAGACTACGTGAGCACCGCGCCGGTTCCTTCTTGCGCCTTTGCGCCTTTGCGGGAACTACTTCAGAAAACTATCCCGCAAAGACGCAAAGTCTGACGCCCTGAAAGGCAACCATTACCTACTCATCGGACGCCTCCCGCACCGTTTCGAGTATCTCGATCTCGCGCCTGGCGAGGTCACGGCCCTGGGCGTTGATGACTATCGCATAGACCACAATTGCGATGATCGCGAACAGCGCCAGCGTTGCATAGCTAATAAGAACGCTGCTTGTGAGATATCCGACGAGTGCGGCCAGAAAAGGCGGAGCGCCGAGTACGATGATCATCGGGATCAGCAATAGTCCGGCGACACCCGAGACGTTCATGCGCTTCCCGAACTGCATCCGTTTTGGAAAGCGGATCGAAACCCAGTTGCCGTAAATGGCCATGATCGCCGCAAAAACGACGAAACTGAGTGATACAAAAACAATGTCGCCCGCGGACATGTCGCGAAACACGGCGGCATTCAAAATCAACAGCGCCACGGAAAACACAAATGCGACGATCGTGACGGCAATGTTTTTGCCGATGAGTATCTTTCGCCTGTCGATTGGCGCGAGGACGTAACTGCGCATGCCGCCTTCTTCGAACGCAAAGAGATTCGCCGAGATCCCGCCGAGAATCAGAAAGACGTAAAGCACTCCACCGCTCGCCAGCAGTCCTGACAAGTACGCCATGAACTCGCCCGCGTGGGCTGATGATCTAAGATCTCCCATCCGTCGGCGATTGTAGAATCGAATTACAATGAGGATCAGCGGCATCAGCGCCATCATCTTGATCTGCGCGTTGCGCATCGCGTAACGCAGTTCTTTCTCGACGATCGCAGAGATTTCCGGTGGCAACAGCGGCAGTTGCCATCCCGTGTAGACAGGTCGAGCAGAAGTCGTGTCCTCAATCGCTCGACGTCGTCTTCGTCCACCGAGACCGAGTGCCGCACGACGCGCGATCCAGTAAGTACCGGCGATCAGTACAGATGTGTAAGCACTCAACGTGATGAACGCGACTACATAATCAACTCCGCTCTGCGCCGCGCCGCTAAACAACACAGCGGCTGCTCCCGGCGGCGTCCAACGCAACGAACGCAACGACTCTGCGTGGCGAAACAGTGTCGGAGCGATCTGCCCGGCGAGCGCGCCGCTTAGTCCTGCGACCGCGCCAATCAGCGCCACGATCGTTTCGCCGCGTGCGCGTCTGCGTTGCAATAGCGAACCGATCGTCGTTGAGAGCCACTTTGAAAGCGACACGCCGAATAATGTCGCCGGCACCGCTCCAATCAACGCAATCGCCAGATTGCCTGAACCCAAACCCGCACCGATGCTGATCGCAATCATGGCGGGGACAGCAAACACTGAATGTAACGTCGTGAACTCGCTGATGAAGTCGACGGCAAACAGTTTGCGCAACGTGATCGGATACATCAGCAGTTTGCCGGCGTCGAACTGCTTGCTGCCGCCGATGCTCAATGGCACGGTGGCCCACATCAGGTACAGGAATCCAAGCATGGAGAAGAAGATGAACTCCGTCGTCGCCGCGATGGGTAGTTCACCTCGCGAATTCCGTTTGAGGACTTCACCGATTATGTCCGGATTTGTGAGAGCGTAGGCTGCCGCGCCTAAACCCGCAGCCACGACGAGTGAGAACGCAAGAGCCGCGAGCATGCCCAAAACAGTCGCCAGCTTGTTGACGACGGCTTTGCTGGACCGCAGCGAATTACGCAGCAGTCTCCACTTCAACCACATTAATGTGCCGAGTTGCGACATTCAGTTTGTGCTTAGTGCTTTGTACTTGGTACTTTGGTTAACGCCGCGCAGAGGACAAATTACCAAGCACTAAGCACAAAGTACAAAGATGCTCCAAAACGCATACGTCGGACTGGGTTCGAATCTCGGCAACCGGGCCGGTTGTCTCCTGCTCGCCGTGCGCGGCATGCTCGAGGCAGGGCTCGACGTGATCCGTCTTTCGCACATTTATGAAACTCAAGCCGTCGAAAATGAAAACCAGCCGGCGTTTCTAAACCTCGTCGCCGAGCTGCGCGGTTCGACACTTCCCTCGCCCGAAACAGTCATGGCGCGACTCCTGCGCATCGAGTATTCACTGGGCCGGACGCGCGAGATTCGCATGGGTCCGCGGACCATCGATCTCGACCTGCTGATTTGCAAAGATGCAGTTGTGGAAACCGAGTTTCTTACGCTTCCACACCCGCGTTTGCACAACCGTCGCTTCGTTCTAGTGCCGCTCAACGAACTCGTTCCGACACTCATTCATCCCGTCTTCGGCAAGTCAATTGGCGAACTACTGGCGAACACCAACGACAAATCGTCGGTAGCTCGATGGAAGTGCTAAAAACGCCGATTGCCGCTATAATGCCCGCACTTGTTATCAGGCCCGCGACATAGCCAAACTTTCCATCTTTCTGGCAATTCAATTGTCCACAAATCGTGGTGTAAAGAGAGCTGAAAAATGCCTTATCTGAAGCCTGAACGTCCGGAGAAGGTTAGTGCCCCGTCTTTGCGATCCAGCAAAGAACGAGGCGAACGATTGGTTTGTCTGACAGCTTACGACTATCCGACGGCGCGCATCGTCGACGAGGCCGGAATCGACGTAATACTCGTCGGCGACAGCCTGGGAAATGTGGTGCTCGGTTACGGCAACACCGTTCCCGTGACACTCGACGAGATTCTGATTCATTTGAAAGCTGTGCGTCGCGCGGTACAACGTGCATTGCTCGTCGCCGACATGCCTTACGGAACGTTTCACACGGGCGGCGACGACGCTGTGCGCAATGCGTTGCGTCTCGTGAAAGAAGGCGGCGCGGAAGCGATCAAACTCGAAGGCGGTCACAAGCGTGTGCAACTGGTCAAGCGGCTGGTTGACGAAGAGATCAGCGTGATGGGCCACATCGGATTGACGCCGCAATCGATCAACCAGCTCGGTGCGTATCGCGTTCAAGGTAAAACGGCGCAGGCCGCGCAACAGTTAATCGACGACGCGAAAGCGATGGAAGACGCGGGCGCGTTTGCCGTGGTGCTGGAAGTAGTGCCTCGCGAGATCGCGAAGTTGATCACCGAGAGCATCAGTATTCCTACGATCGGCATCGGCGCCGGTGTTCACTGTGATATTCAAGTGCTGGTCCTGCACGACATGCTGGGGCTGTCGTTTGGCAAACAGGCGCGCTTTGTGCGCCCTTATGCAAACTTGCGCGAGGTGATGACTGACGCCGTCACCAGGTATGCGGACGATGTTCGAAACGGCACGTATCCTTCGCAAGCGGAGTCGTATGGTCTACCCGCCGAGACCGCAGAAGAGCTTGATATACAGATCCCCGCGAGAAACTCAAAAGGCGAGAAGTCCTGATTCCAACCTCAAAACTATGGAAATCATCAACCGCCGTCAGCGCATGACTTCCGTCGCGCGCAAAATCCGCCGTGAACAGGACAAGACGATTGGCCTCGTTCCCACGATGGGGGCGCTGCACGAAGGACACCTGAGTCTGGTGCGCGAAGCGCGCAGGATGTGCGACGTCGTAGTTGTTTCGGTGTTTGTGAATCCGACGCAGTTTGGACCAGGTGAAGACTTCGAACATTATCCACGCGATCTGACAAAAGATACGGCGCTGCTTACCGACTACAATGTCGATTACATTTTCGCGCCGACAGTTGAAGAGATTTACCCGCGCGGGTTTTCGAGCTATGTGAACGTCGAAGGTTTGTCGGAGCAACTCGAAGGCTCGTCGCGTCCGGGCCACTTTCGCGGTGTGGCGACAGTAGTGACGATTCTTTTGAACACCGTCAGGCCTGATTTCGCGTTCTTCGGACAGAAAGATGCGCAACAGGCGCTGGTGATTCGACGCCTGGTGAAGGATCTCGCGTTTGATACCGAGATCGTGATCCTACCGATCGTGCGTGAAGATTCGGGACTGGCGATATCGTCGCGTAATCTGTATCTGACACCGGACGAGCAACAGTCGGCGACGATCATTCACCGCGCGCTTGGACAGGCGAAAAATGCGTTCAAAGACGGTGAACGCAGTGCCGGACGTCTCGCGGAACTGATTCGCTCAACAGTCGAATCGGAACCGCGCGCGCGTCTCGACTACGTCGCCATCACGGATGCTGAGACGTTGGAGAAGGTCGACCGGATTGATGAACGGCCCACGCTCATCGCCCTTGCCGCGTACATCGGTAAGACGAGGTTGATCGACAATACGATTTTGAATAAGGTCAAGAAGAAAGACGGTGCCGCTCCACAGTAAGAAACAGATCGGGTTTACACTCAACGGCGAACACGTCGAAGTCGCCTTCGCCCCGCACAAGACGCTGCTCGA
>DASRPN010000178.1:0-31572 GCA_035646355.1 Pyrinomonadaceae bacterium
ACTCGTTAGAGATCTCGCGTTTGATACGGAGATCGTTGTGTTGCCAATCGTGCGTGAAGATTCGGGACTCGCAATTTCGTCGCGCAACTTGTATTTGACGGCTGACGAACAAGATTCGGCGGCAGTCATTCACCGCGCGCTAGTGAAAGCCAAAACGGCTTTCAAAGACGGCGAGCGCAGCGCCGGACGTCTGGCGGATTTGATTCGCGCGACAGTTGAGTCCGAACCGCGCGCGCGGCTCGATTACGTCGCGATCACCGACACTGAAACGTTGGAGAAGGTCGATCGCATTGATGAAAAACCCACGTTGATCGCCGTCGCCGCTTACATCGGCAAGACGCGGTTGATCGACAATACCATTTTGAATAAGGTCAAGAAGAAAGACGGTGCCGCTCCACAGTAAGAAACAGATCGGGTTTACACTCAACGGCGAACACGTCGAAGTCGCCTTCGCCCCGCACAAGACGCTGCTCGAAGTCCTGCGAGAGGATCTTAATCTCACCGGGACGAAGCATGGTTGTGAACTGGGCGAGTGTGGGACGTGCGCGGTGCTGGTCGACGGGCGTTCGATTCTTTCGTGCCTGATGCTGGGGCTCGACGCCGCCGATCGTGAAGTAAGGACGATCGAGGGAATGGCCCAGGGTGCAGAACTTCATCCGTTGCAACAGACGTTTGCGGATCTCGGCGCAGCGCAATGTGGTTACTGTTCGCCGGGTTTTCTGCTCGTGGCAGAGGAGTTGTTGAATAAAACGCCAAACCCTTCGCGAGCTGAGATTCAGGAGGCGTTGTCGGGTAATCTGTGTCGCTGTACCGGGTACATCAAGATCTACGAAGCGGTTGAACTAGCAGCAGCGCAGATGCGGGGCGAAGACAGTTCCCGCAAAGGCGCAGAGGCGCAAAGTTAATGCTGGTTTAATATTTCTTTGCGTCTTTGCGCCTTTGCGGGAAAATTCTTCCGGTAAGTAATGTCGAATAAAGACTTCAAAGTAATTGGTAAGCCGTTTCGCAAGGTCGACGCGCGCGCAAAGTGCGTGGGCCAAACGAAGTTTGCCGACGACATTGTTCTGCCGCGGATGTTGTTCTGCAAAATCCTGCGCAGCCATCTGCCTCACGCCTTGATAAAGAACATCGACGTTTCGAAAGCGCTGGCATTACCCGGCGTTTTTGCTGTTATCACCGGAAAAGATCTGCCGATTCCGTACGGTATCCTGCCCGTTAGCCAGGATGAACATGCGCTGTGCATTGAGAAGGTCCGCTTCATCGGCGATCCGGTCGCGGCTGTGGCGGCGATCGATGAGGACGTTGCCTTCGATGCGATGAACCTTATTGAGGTCGAGTATGAGCCGTTGAATACGATCTCGACGATCGAAGAGGCGGTGCTGATCGACGAGCCACGGATTCACGATTACGGCGATGGCGGAAATGTGCACAAGAAGGTCTCGTTGGAATTCGGCAATGTTGAAGAGGGTTTCGCTGAGGCGGATCTCGTTCGGGAAGACATGTTCTTCTACGAAGGCAATACGCACCTGCCGTTGGAGCAGCATGCGGCTGTCGCGCATTTCGATTCCGACGGGAAGATAGTTCTTTGGAGTTCGACGCAGACACCGCACTACGTTCATCGCGCACTCGCAAAAGTTCTCGGACTACCTGCGAGCCATATTCGCGTGATTGCGACGCCGAATGGCGGCGGGTTTGGCGGCAAGAGCGATCCGTTCAATCACGAGGTCGCAGTTTGCAAGCTCTCGATGATCACGGGAAGACCCGTGAAGGTCACGTTGACGCGCGAAGAAGTTTTCTATTGCCACCGGGGCCGGCATCCCGTTTTGATGAAGATCAAAACCGGTGTGAAGAACGACGGCGCAATCACCGCGATGCACTTTCAGTCGTACCTCGACGGTGGTGCATATGGCAGTTACGGCGTGGCGAGCACGTTTTACACGGGCGCGTTGCAGACCGTGACGTATGACGTTCCGCGTTACAAGTTTCAGGGAATTCGCACCTTCACGAACAAGCCACCATGTGGACCAAAGCGCGGTCACGGCACGCCCCAGCCGCGCTACGGACTCGAAGTTCAGATCGACAAGATCGCCGAGCAGTTGCGACTCGACCCGGCGGAGATGCGGCGTAAGCATCTCGTGCCGCCGAACACCGTGACCGCGAATTATCTGCGCATCGGCAGTATGGGGTTGGGCGAGTGCATCGACCGCGTCGTTGAAGGATCTGATTGGAAGAATCGTTTTCAAAAGCTGCCGTACGGAAAGGGCGTTGGAATCGCGTGTAGCTCGTACATCTGTGGGGCTGGATTGCCGATCTACTGGAACAACATGCCGCAGTCGGGTGTGCAGCTTCGACTCGATCGCCAGGGCGGTGTATGCGTCATGTGTGGATCGACCGATATCGGTCAAGGATCTGATTCGATACTCGCTTACATCGTTGCGGAGGTGTTGGGGATCGATCCGTTCGACATCCGCGTCATCACCGCCGATACGGATCTCACGCCTGTCGATCTCGGAAGCTATTCGAGCCGCGTTACGTTGATGACTGGAAACGCCGCGATTCAGGCTGCTGAGCGGGCGCGTGAATTGTTGGTGATGGCGGTGGCCGAAAAGCTCGGCGTACCGATCGAGAACCTTTCCCTCGGGGAACGCCGCGTGTTTGATGTCGAGAATCCTGAGGTTGGCGTCTCGTTTGCGGAAGCGGTTGTGTTGGCGGAGTCGAAGTTCGGGACCATCGGCACGGTTGGTTCGTATTCGCCGCCGCGTTCGCCAGGAAAGTTCAAAGGATCCGGAGTTGGACCATCGCCCGCGTACAGCTACTCCGCGGCCGTTGCTCAAGTCGATGTTAATCCTGATACGGGAATTGTCGTCGTCGAAAAAGTTTGGATTGCACACGACATTGGCCGATCGATCAATCCGATGCTGGTGCTGGGCCAGGTCGAGGGCAGCGTTTACATGGGACTCGGCGAGATCCTGATGGAGGAGATGACGTACCGCACGAATCGCAACGTCGTACACAAGTTCCCATCGATGCTGGAGTACAAGAGTCCGACCACGATGGAGATGTGCGACGTCGAGACGTACCTGATCGAGGATCCGGATCCGAATGGACCATACGGCGCGAAGGAGGTGGGCCAGGGACCGCTGTTGCCGGTTCCACCCGCAGTTGCGAACGCAGTCTACGACGCCGTCGGCGTACGTATCGACGAAGTTCCAATAACACCTGAGAAAGTTGTGCGCGCTCTTCGTGATAAATCACGCGGCCGGGACGCACGCTACGGGCCTGACTCCGTCCCGCCAGTCTCATGGCCCGATCCATTGCGAGTTTTAACGCCGGCGGAAGGCGGCGACGGCACCGAGATGCCGCACGTGGCAGTGCACTCTTGAATTTGATGTAAACTGCGGAAGTAAGAACTAGTTCGACTCAATCCTCACTATGAGATTCGAATGGGACGCTAATAAATCTTCTGAAGCATGGCGTTAGCTTCGGTGAAGCGACCGAAGTATTCTATGACCCAAACGCGCTTGAAGATTACGATGAGTTACATTCAAGCGCTGAGGCTAGGTTCTTTGTTATTGGTCTTTCGAGCAGAAGACTGTTGTATGTGATTTACGTCGAGACCAAAAGCAGCGCGGTGCGAATAAATCTCGGCCCGGAAGCCAACTAGAGCAGAACGTAAGGTTTATGAAGGAAGAACCAACTGATATATCGGAAGGGATTTCAATCATCGAAGATGATGGTGAAACTGTAATCATCGAGGTGTCGGAAGAAAACTATCAACGCGACTTGGCCGCTGGATTGGACGAAGATGAGATTCTTAAGCCCGGTCGCCACAAGCTCAGACGGGGTGGCTTTCTCGCTCGTCATCCAGAGTTGAAGCCCAGGAAAAAGAGCGCGTAAGGGGAAAGACCCACGATGATGAGGTTGCCGAAATTTGAGTATCACGTTCCGCGGACGGTCGCGGAGGCGGTGAGGATTATGGGTGAGCGTGGGCCGGTTGGGCAGTTTGTCGCCGGCGGCACCGACCTGTATCCGAATATGAAAAGACGGCAACAGGTTCCGAAGAGCGTCATCTCAGTAATGCGCTTGCAGGAGTTGAATCAGATCACCGGCGATGGAGCTGGTGGTTTGAGAATTGGCGCATCCGTGACGCTGACGGAGATCGTCGAGCACCCGATCATCAATCGCGATTACCCTGTTGTTGCTAAAGCGGCGCGAACAATCTCGACACCCATACTGCGAAACATGGGAACGATCGGCGGCAACCTCCTGCTTGATACGCGCTGCAACTACTACGACCAGAATTACGAATGGCGCAAGGGTATTAACTTCTGTCTCAAGAAGGATGGAGACATTTGCTGGGTCGCGCCGGGTAGCTCGAAGTGTTGGGCCGTGCAGTCGTCGGATCTGGTTCCGGTGATGGTCGCGATCGGCGCCAAACTACGGTTCGCTTCAACGCTCGGTGAACGACTGATCGACGCTGCTGGTCTCTACAATGACGACGGTATCGACTACCTCCGCAAGCGTCCCGACGAACTTTTGGTCGATATCCAGCTGCCACCGACAAACGGTTGGCGCGCGTCGTATCAGAAACTCCGCCGCCGCGGCGCGTTTGATTTTCCGGTGCTTGGTGTTGCTGCCTGGATAAAAACAGACGGAGCTGCCGTGACAGACGCGAAAGTGATACTCGGCGCGATTGCTCCATCACCGGTCGAGATCAAAGAAGCCGCCATCGCACTCACCGGCCAACCGCTCGACGAAGAGCGCATACAGGCAGCGGCCGAAGCTGCGTACGTCAAAGCGCGGCCGCTAGATAACACAGATTTCGTTTATCAGTGGCGCAAACAGATGGCGCGCCAGTACACGCTTCGAGCGTTGCGAGAGCTCCAGATGTGAATCAAGTGGCCGCAATTCTTCTAGCCGCCGGACAGTCACGCCGCATGGGCGACTTCAAGCCGCTACTACCTTTCGGCAACAAAACAGTCATCGAATCCTGCATCGACTACCTCCGAGAAGGAGGTGCAGAACCGATCGTAGCCGTCCTCGGACACCGCGAACACGAAATCCGAGACGTCATTAAGAACGTGACCATCGCCATCAACCCCGATCCGAATAGCGAAATGGGTGCTTCGATTGCAGCCGGAATCCGTGCAGTAAACGACGCTGCGAAGTGCGTCCTTATCGCCCTCGTCGATCATCCTGCCGTCCCGGCTAGCGTCGTCACCAACTTAATCGCCGAATGGCAGCGTGGGGCCAAAATTGTGATACCAACCTGGCAAGGTCGCGGCGGCCACCCGGTGCTCGTAGATCTCAGTTTTCGATCAGAGCTTTTAATGCTGGGCCAGACCGGCGGGCTCCGCGAACTGCTGAAAACGCACCAATCTGAAGTCAAACGCCTCCCCGTCGACTCCCCGTTCATTGCTCGCGACATGGATACGTGGGATGATTACGTCGCACTTTACGAGGAGGCTTTCGGACACCCGCCTCCAGCCATTTAGATCGCACAACGTTAAACCCCGGGGGACTCATCTAAAACACGTCGAACGCCCAGATTTTGGCTGTTCGGTGAAGGAGAAAAGATGGTTTTAAACCCTCAAAAAACGTTCGTGGCGGGCTTGCTCGTGGCTTTATTAACAAGCGTGGCCGCCGCCCAAAACCGGGTCGACTTCTCGCTCCGCTCAATCGACGGGCAAACCGTCTCGTCGGATAGTCTGCGCGGCGAAGTGGTGGTCCTTGCGTTCGGCGCGTCGTGGCTGCCGCTTTCGAAAACCCAACTGCAAGGCGTCAGGAAACTGGCCGACGAGTACAGCAACCGCAACGTAGTCGTTTATTGGGTCAGCACGGAGTCAGACGACTCGAAATCGAAAAATTTTGCGAGCGATCAGCAACTAAAATCCTTTTCGCAAAAGTACGGTCTGAACGTGACTGTGCTGCGCGATCCGAATGGCGTTGTGTCGAAGAAGTTTGGTGTGGACCAACTGCCGTCGATCGTGATTCTCGACAAAGAAGGAAACATCGCAGGCACGCCGATTGGCGGCCTCGATCCGCTCGGCAATCTCGCCGCTCAACTAGCGCCAAGACTGGACAAGCTGCTTTAATCTCGCCTGATGCCTTTCGAATTGATTAATCCGCAATCGCTCGGAGCACCCAGCGGATACTCAAACGGACTGCTTACCGAGGCAGGTGGTAGACTGCTCTTTATCGCTGGCCAGATCGCGTGGAATGAGAAACACAAGATCGCCAGCGACGACTTTGTCGAACAGTTCGACAAGGCACTCGAGAATGTCATGACGGTCGTCAGCGAGGCAGGCGGCAAGGCGTCTGACATCGCACGGCTCGTGATTTATGTCACTGACAAGAATGAATATGTTAAACGGACGGGAGCAGTCGGCGAGCGGTATCGCAAACACATGGGCAAGCACTTTCCCGCGATGGTGCTGGTCCAGGTGGCGGGTCTGGTAGACAATGCGGCGAAAGTAGAGATCGAAGGGATCGCGGTGTTGCCCGCATGAAGCAGCCGGCTAGTTTTCTTTACGAACAAGACGATGACGGTGTAGCGACGATCACGCTCGATCGCCCGGAGCGTTTGAACGCGCTGACGTTTGAAGTTTATCGCGAGCTCACTGATCTATTCGCCGCATTACGCGACGAGAAAGACGTTCGTTGCGTTGTTATCACCGGCACGGGACGCGCGTTCTGCTCTGGCGGCGACGTGCACGACATCATCGGCGAGCTGTTCGGTCGCAACATGGAAGGACTGCTCGAGTTCACGCGAATGACGTGCGAACTCGTGCATAACGTTCGCGTGTTGCCTAAGCCCGTGATTGCAAGTCTGAATGGCACAACCGCTGGCGCCGGCGCTTGTATCGCGCTTGCCTCCGACATCAGGCTGGCCAGCGAAGACGCGAAGATCGCGTTTCTGTTTGTGAAAGTTGGACTGTCCGGCGCCGACATGGGCGCGGCGTACTTGCTGCCGCGCGTCGTGGGACTTGCGAAAGCCACTGAGTTGCTTTACACCGGCGATTTCATCAGCGCCGCTGAAGCTGAACGGATCGGTTTGTATAATCGCGTCGTTGCGCGTGCGGAACTCGCAACCGTGACGCGCGAGTTTGCGCAGCGACTCGCGCGCGGTCCCGCTTTCGCGTTGGCGAAAACGAAAGAGATGCTGAACCGCGAGCTCAATATGAATCTCGAAACAGCACTCGAGTCCGAGGCGCAAGCGCAGGCCATCTGCATGCAGCATCCTGATTATCGTGAAGCTTACGAAGCTTTTGTCGCGAAGCGAGACGTCAAGTTTCAGTAAGTACTTTGTGCCTTGTACTTTGTGCTTGGTCGTTGTCAGTGGTCCGTGGTCAGTAGGAGTTCCAGCATTGACGCAGAACGCACTGACCACTGACCACTGACCACTGACTACTGACTACTGACAAACCAGGTACAAAGAACCAAGTACTAAGCACGGCGCACCATCAATGGATTCTCTGATTTCGCAACTTCCCTTCTTCGAACCCCAACACCGTAATCTCGCCCAAACCGTCGCTGCTTTTGTCGACCAGGAAATCGAGCCGCATGCAGGCGCCGAAGACGACGTCGATGGGCTTGCGAAATATTTCGTCACCCTTCTGGCCCAGGCCGGGCTGTTGAAGTACGCAGTTGCGGCGCAGCAAGTTGAGGTTCGTTCATTGTGTTTGATTCGCGAAGCTCTCGCGTACTCGTCTGCACTCGCGGATCTCGCTTTTGTCATGCAGGGACTTGGAACGTACGCCATCGCCAAAGCCGCGCCGGATCATGTTCGCGATTTTTGGCTTTCGCGAGCACTCGAAGGCAAAGCGATTGCGGCGTTTGCCCTGACTGAACCCGAAGCCGGATCCGACGTCGCTGCAATTCAAACGACCGCGCGCCGCGACGGCGAAACGTACGTGATCGACGGTCGCAAGCGATTCATTTCCAATGCAGGCATCGCAGGTTTTTACACCGTGTTCGCGCGCACCGGAACGCGCGCTGACGGACGTGCCGAGTTGTCGGCATTTGTTGTCGGCTCGAAGATGCAGGGTTTTAGTGTGGTCGAACGAACTCCGCTGATCGCGCCGCATCCGATCGGCGAGATTGCGTTCGAAGGTTGCCGCGTTCCGGCCGAGGACATGGTCGGCAAGGAAGGCGACGGTTTCGTACTCGCGATGGAAACGCTCGACACGTTTCGGGCCAGCGTCGGTGCGGCCGCATGTGGCATGGCCCGACGCGCGCTCGACGAAGCGGTGCGTTACGCTTCAGGTCGCAAACAGTTCGGACGCCCGATCGCGGAACATCAACTGGTCCAGGAAAAACTCGCCGACATGGTGACCGAGCTCGACGCAGCGCGACTGCTGGTGTACCGCGCCGCCTACGTTAAAGACACGAGCAATCGACGCGTGACTCGCGAAGCGAGCGAGGCGAAGTTGTTCGCTACCGAAGCCGCGGGCCGCATCATCGACAGTGCGGTCCAGATTCATGGCGGCGTCGGCCTGGTCCGCGGAAACGTCGTCGAGCAACTCTACCGCGACGTCCGCGCGCTGCGGATTTACGAAGGCACCTCTGAGATCCAGAAACTGGTCATCGCCAACCAACTCCTGAAGGAACAGTAGGTCCACGACGGTGAAACCACTTTCGCGAGATACAACGGTTGACGCGCAACGTAAGCACTACCAACTAATGCGACGCTTGACGCCCACTCAAAGACTGGCACTGGCCTTCGAACTCACCGACGCAGGTCGTAAGCTGATTCTTGCCGATCTCCGGCACCGATTTCCTGGCGCAAACGAAAGCGAGATTCGGAAGCGTTTTATTGCTCGCGTCCTCCCTCGCGAAGACGTTATCCGCGCCTACGGTTTCGACCCCCGCTCGGAGGGGTTCTGAAAACATTAGATGGATGTTCCCTTCTCAGTCTTGTCGCAGGTCGCCCGGGCTCTTGAGTATTTGAACATTCCGTACGTCTTGGTAGGTTCCTTCGCCAGTTCAATGCACGGAATGTATCGGTCGACTGCGGACATAGACATTCTCGCGGACATCGAAGCCGAGCAGGTTCATCCGCTTTTTAAAGTCCTCAAAGAAGGCTTTCACGTTGATGAGCACGCGATGCGTGATGCTGTCGCGCAGCGCCGATCCTTCAATGCCATTCACTTTGATTCAGTTTTCAAAGTAGATGTGTTTGTACCGAAAGACGATGAGTTTGCTCGTGCTCAACTCGATCGTCGTCAGTTAAGAAAAATCTCGCCCGACACAGAAGAAGCCGTGTTCGTTGCTACCGCGGAAGATACAATTCTTGCCAAACTGCGCGGGGATCAAGCGGGTAAGGAAACTCCAATAACCAGTGGAATGACGTTGTGGGAATCCTGGGGACGTCGCGCGATACTCTGAACTTGGATTACTTAAAGGACTGGAGTGAAAAGCTCGGGTTGACAGAACTCCTTCAGAAAGCCTTAGACGAGGTGCGAGAAGAGCCGGGCGTATGAGGATCACGATTATCGGTGGCGGGCCGGCGGGTTTGTATTTCGCCATCCTCATGAAGAAGGCGGACCCCGCGCATCTGATCCGGATCTACGAGCGGAATGGACCAGACGATACGTTTGGTTGGGGCGTTGTGTTTTCCGGCAAGACGCTTGCCAACCTTCGGGCCGCGGATGCGGAGTCGCATGCCGAGATTACGAGCGAGTTTGAGGCGTGGGACAACGTCGACGTTGTTCGTGGCGACGAAAAGATTTCCATTCACGGGAATAGTTTTTCGGGAATCGCGCGACTGCAACTGCTGAAGATACTCCAGCGAGGAGCACAGGGGCTCGGCGTTGAGGTCAACTACAGAACTGAGATACAGGATCTTGAGTCTCTACGAAACGATAGCGATCTGTTTATCGGTGCCGACGGCGTAAACAGCACGGTCCGGCTTCGTTACGCTAAACGATTCAAGCCGGATCTCGACCAACGTGCGCATCGTTACATCTGGTACGGCACAAACCAGCTCTTTCATGGTCTAACACTTACTTTCCGTCAGAACGACGCCGGCACCTTCGCTGCTCACTCTTACAAGTTCAACAAGACGACGAGTACCTTCATCGTCGAATGCGATCCGCAGACGTGGGAACGCGCAGGCTTTGCGACGATGAGCGACGAAGACACGCGCGATTATGTCGGTGACGTTTTCAGCAAGGACTTACACGGCAACCCACTTCTGTCCAATAACTCGAAGTGGATCAACTTTCTGCTGGTAAAGAACACGGATTGGTTCTTCGACAACGTCATATTGCTCGGCGACGCGTTGCACACAGCACACTTTTCGATCGGCTCGGGAACAAAGCTTGCGATGGAAGATGCGATAGCGTTGGCCCAGTCGTTTACAACGACGAGCGACGTGCGAGAAGCGTTGAAAAACTTTACCGTATCGCGACGGCCGGTGATCGAGGACTATCAGGCCGCCGCATTTGAAAGCATGAGGTGGTTTGAGAATGCCGCGCAATACATGCACCTGAATCCAATGGAGTTGGCCTTAAGTGTTATGACGCGAAGTGGGCGGGTAAGTATTGAAGATCTGAAGAAACGTTCTCCAGAGTTCATCCACAGGTATAACCAATTAACTCCAGGCGGGCGGCTCTAAACGCCTTCGACCATCGTCGACAGTTGCGATTCCCGGCTCGTCGAGATCGACTCGGTCCCACAGCTTGCACGTCACCGGACGGTGCGCCTGATCGAGAGCTTCGCAATAGTTCGTATAAGTGCAGCGTCGCACTGCTTCGCCGCGACCGAGTTTCACTTTCACAAACCAGTCAGGATCGGCGAGCGCCTGTCGCGCCATGCCGACAATGTCCGCCTGGCCCAATCGCAGGATCTCTTCCGCTTGCGCAAACGTGGAAATGCCACCGGTTGCAACGACCGGCGTCGTAAAGCCGGCTTCGTTCACAGCGCGCTTGATTGACGCAACAAGAGGGACGCTGCGCCCGAATGGTCCTGCTTCATCCGAAAGCACTGTCGGCATACACTCGTAACCGCTTTGTCCGGTGTAGGGATAGACCGCCTGGCCCAATTTCGGTCGCTGCGCATCCTCAAACTTACCGCCTTTCGAGAGCGACAAGAAATCAAACCCCGCGCGAGCAAACTCGACTGCGTAGTACGTCGCATCCTCGACGCGACTGCCGCCCGCGATCACCTCATCCGCAAGAAACCGCACGCCAACGACATAGTCATCGCCCACACGTTCACGGACTGCGCGATAAACCTCGAGCGGCAATCGAATCCGGTTCTCTCGCGATCCCCCGTAACCATCTTCTCGATCGTTCAGCGCACTTAGAAAGCCGGCCATCGTGTAGGCATGCGCATAGTGCAGCTCAACTCCGTCGAACCCAGCTTCGCGCGCTCGTTCAGCGGCTGATGCAAAGATGGGCGGGAGTTCACGCGGCAGCTCCTGAATGTGCTTCAGGTGCATGTCCGTGACACGCTCTCGATAACCAAAATAGAGTGCTTCAAGTTCGCGCTCGTCGAGGACAACATTGAGTAAGTCATCGCCGGAGTTTATCAGGAAGTCTTTTATCCGGGTTTCGTTAGTCGTAAGAAAGTGTTTACCGCCCGTTGCTTCCATGAGCCTTTGGCGATGTCTCTCGTCGAGCTGAAGAAACTTATAAAAGTACTTCGCTCTGTCGGGCCGTCGCTTCACCGCGAGAAAATCGATAATCTGAATAAACAACAGTGTCTCGCCGGCACTTGCCTCCTTCACGACATCGACGAGCTTCCGCAATCCAGGTAGAAACCTGTCATCGCCAATACGCAACAATGGACCACTCGGAATGTCGCGCACGCCTGTCGCCTCAACCACCAGCACGGCGGGCCGTCCCTGCGCGAACCTTCGGTACCAGTCGAGGTTCTGTTGTGTCACGAAACCGTCTTCAGTCGCACGCCACGGCACCATCGCCGGCACCCAGGTGCGGCTTCGTGCCGTGAGTCGTCCGATTTGAATACTCGTGTAAAGAAGGGATCGCCCAGCTTCGTCGGCTGTCGGCCAGTGAGTTTCTTCGATCCGGTGGCGGATTGGGTTCGCAAACTTCCACATGTGCGCGCCGACAACTGTAACACGATCCACAGATTAAACAGATTCTGGTACATTTAACGCAGGAGGAACCGTTATTGTCTGACGATTTACTGAAGTGGCGAAGCGAGTTTCCGATTCTCGATAAGACTGTTTACCTAATCTCGCACAGCCTCGGCGCGATGCCGAAAGCCACCTACGATCAGCTTCACGAGTACGCCGATTTGTGGGCGACTCGCGGCGTCCGCGCCTGGGCGGAAGGTTGGTGGGAAATGCCCGTCACGCTCGGCGACGAGCTGGGGCGAATCATCGGCGCCGACCCCGGCACCGTCGTGATGCACCAGAACGTTTCGGTCTGCCAGTCGCTCATCCTGTCGTGCTTCGACCCGACGCCCGAGCGAAACAAGATCGTCTATTCGGAACTCAACTTTCCCTCGGTGATGTACGTTTACGAGGCGCACGCACGCAACGGCAAAATCCGAATCGAAACTGTGAAGTCTGACGACGGCATTACCGTTCCCCTCGAACGAATGCTGGCAGCGATCGACGAAACAACGCTGCTCGTTCCCTTCTCTCACGTTCTCTTCAAGAGCGCGTTTTTGCAGGACGCGAAAGCGATCATTGACCGCGCGCACGAAGTCGGCGCGATGGTCGTCCTCGACACGTATCAATCGGCGGGGACTGTTCCGTTCAGCGTCAAAGATTTGAACGTCGACTTTGCTACCGGCGGATCGGTCAAGTGGTTGTGTGGTGGACCCGGAGCGGGCTACTTGTACGTCCGTCCCGATTTGCAAGATAAGCTCGAACCAAAGACAACTGGCTGGATGGCCCACGAAGCGCCATTCAGTTTCGACACCGAACTCCGTTATGCGTCGAACGTCTCGCGCTTTCTCCACGGCTCGCCCGCGATTCCAGCGCTCTATGCGGCGCGTTCCGGGTACCGCATCATCAACGAGATCGGCGTCGAACGGATTCGCGAGAAAAGCGTGCGCCAGACAAACCACTTAATCTCGCTCGCCGAAGAGGCGGGCTTCGAAGTAACCAGCCCAAAGAACGCAGCGCAACGCGGCGGCACGGTCACCGTCGGACACGAACACGCGGGAGCGATAACTAAAGAATTGCTGCGTCGAGAATTCATTGTCGACTACCGCCCCGGTGCGGGCATTCGAATCTCGCCTCACTTCTACACCAAGGACGAGGAGTTGGAGCTCGTGATTGAAGAGATGAAAAAGATCGCGGCGTCTAACGCATATCAGGAAGTGGCGGGAGCAGCCTTCTAATCCAGTTGAGCTTTGTACTTAGTACTTTGTTCTTTGTTCGCTGGTTTGAGGTTCGAGGTTAAATTGGATGGTTCGCTATGCGAACAAAGTACAAAAACACTAGGTACAAAGTTCGAATAAGAAACAAGTAAATGTCAAAGACGTACGGCGCAAATTCATTGCTTTCCTACAACAAGTATCTGCGGGTCCAGGATTTGATCAACTTGCAGGACTGTCTATCCGATCCCGCGCATCACGACGAACTGCTGTTCATCACAGTTCACCAGGCTTACGAGCTCTGGTTCAAACAGATCCTGCACGAGATCGACGCGGCGATCGCGTTTCTCGAGCAGGATCGCCTGCCCGCCGCGACGCGCGCATTGAAGCGTGTGGTTGAAATCGAAAAGCTACTGTTGGACCAGATTCACATTCTGGAAAGCATGACGCCGATCAACTTTCTCGCCTTTCGCGATCAGCTAAACCCGGCGAGCGGGTTTCAGTCGATGCAGTTCCGAGAGATCGAGTTTTCGTCAGGCTTGAAAGACGCATCGATAGTTCGCGAGTTTGAGCATGATACGTTTGCGCACGAGCGGCTTCAGGCGCGTTTGGCCCAACCGACGCTCGCCGACGCTTTTTACCAGACGTTGGAACGTCGCGGGTTCGACGTTAGCCATCGTTCACGTGCAGTGCTGGAGATACTCACGCACTTCGAAGAACGCTACGAAGAGTATCAACTCGCCGAAGCTCTGATGGAGCACGACGAGTACTTCTCGCTCTGGCGCTCGCATCACATCAAGATGGTTGAACGCATGGTTGGCGCGAAACGCGGCACCGGCGGTTCCGAAGGCATCGGTTATCTCAAGACAACACTTGACAAAAAGTTCTTTCCCGAACTCTGGGAAGCGCGCACCGATCTCGACGTAAACCACGGCAACAGTGGGTGCCCGTTCGCACATTGAATTACCCTTTGCGTCTTTGGGCCTTTGCGGGATACCTACCCTGCAAAAGTCTCCCGCAAAGACGCAAAGACGCAAAGGGTAATTCAGGAACACTCAAACTAATGGCGAACGAGAGAAGATTAGCGCCTCGCGCAAGAGTCAATCTTCCCGCACGTTGGGAAGGTGTGCTCTCGCGTGAGAATGCGACTGTCACCGACATCAGTCGCAACGGTTGTTTCGTGTTGAGTGGCGGCAAAGTTGAAAAGAAGGAGCTCGTCTGGCTCGAGATTCAACTTCCCGATCGGAGTCCGGTCCATGTTTGGGGCGAAGTTGTCGACGAAGCAACGGACATCGGTTTCGCCGTGCGGTTCAACTCCTCGAGCGATGAAGACGAAGCGTTGCTAGCGCAGTTTCTAGAAGCCGTGTTTGAGGGGAAGATGCCTCAAAAAGTCTAACGATGCCGGTTTCGTTTCCAGAGCGGTTCAACATGGCCGACTACTTCCTCTATCACAACGTCGAGGAAGGTCGAGAGAACAAGGTCTGCCTGTATTACGAGGACCAGACGTGGACCTACGGCGATGTTGTGCGGCTTTCGAACCAGACTGGAAACGCGTTGCGCGATCTTTCGTTGGATGTTGAGGATCGCGTGTTGCTCGTGCTACCTGACTGTCCGGAGTTTGTTTGGACGTGGTTTGGAGCAGCGCGAATCGGAGCGGTGATCACGATGGTAAACCCGCTGCTCCCGGCGGCGGACTACGAATACTACCTCGATTACACACGCGCACGCGTCGCAGTGATTCATCAATCCGTGGCATCGGTGTTTAATGAAGCCGCCCGTAACGCGAGATACCTGAAAAACATTCTAATTGTGGGTGACGAAGGCAATTTCGACAAACACGTGAATAGCGCTCCGATGGAGTGCGCTCCGGCCGACACACATCGCGACGACATCGCGATCTGGCTCTTCACTTCCGGATCGACGGGCCATCCAAAAGGCGCGGTCCACCTGCAACACGATCTTCCGTACAACACCGAAGTGTTTGCTAAGCGCATGATGGGCGTCAGCGCTGACGATCTCACGGTCTCAGTTCCCAAACTCTTTTTCGGCTACGCAACCGGCACGAACCTGCTGTTTCCTTTCGCGGTTGGTGGCGCAACGGCGCTTTTCTCGGAACGCTCGACAGCGGAAAAAATATTCGAAGTGATCAAGCGTTATCGTCCGACGATCCTGACGACCGTCCCGACGATGATCAACGCGATGCTGAACGTTCCCGGGGCTTCGCGCGACGATTTGTCGAGTCTGCGTTTCTGTTACTCAGCCGGCGAGGCGTTACCAATCGAGCTCTTCGAACGTTGGACCAACACTTTCGGTGTGGACATCTGCGACGGCATCGGTTCAGCGGAGATGTTTCATATCTACATCACGAACCGTCCGGGAGATATCAAACCGGGCAGTTTGGGTCGTGTAGTCGGGGGATACGAAGCGCGCATTGTCGATGCTGATGGCAAGGAAGTGCCAACCGGTGAAATGGGTACGCTACGAATCAAAGGCGACTCCGCGGCACTGTGTTACTGGAACGCGCACGAGAAGTCGAAAGAGACTTTTGCCGGTGACTGGTGCACGAGTGGCGACCAGTTTCACGTCGACGAGAACGGGTACTACTGGTATCACGGACGCACCGACGACATGTTGAAGGTGTCGGGTGTTTTCGTGGCGCCGGCGGAGATTGAGAACTGTTTGTTGCAGCATGAAGCCGTGCTTGAGTGTGCCGTGGTGGGCCATGAAGCTGACGGACTGGTCAAGCCGAAGGCGTTTGTCGTCGCGCGTGAGGGTTTTCAAACGAGCGAGCAACTGGCAGACGAGATCAAGCAGTTCGTGAAGAACAGTATCGCCGTTTACAAGTATCCCCGCTGGGTCGAGTTCGTCGACTCCCTACCCAAAAACGACCGCGGCAAAATTGATCGCAGGAAATTAAAAGGTTGACGGCGCGGCAGAGCCGGCGCTTCACATCCAGCGGCACAGCCGACCCGAAACACACGTTAGGCGCAAGCCGGTTACTGATTGAGTTTCGCTTTATCTACGTCTTTCCAAATCGTAATCGCGCAGGCGACGGTAGAGTGTCGAAGGTGAGATGCCGAGTATCTCGGCAGTCTTGCCGCGATGCCATCCAGTCTGTTCGAGTGCCGCAAGGATCTGTTGCCGTTCAACCTCGCGAAGCGATCCGGACGTTGACGCTGCGGCGATAGGCGCAGCAACCGGTATCTCACCGCTTGCCGCTGATGATGTCGTTGTAGCCGCAAGCGGCACCATCGCCGGCCTGGTAACTTCTGGCGGCAACTCCGCGAGCGTGATCCGTCCGTTGTTCGACAGAATCACCGCGCGTTCCAAACAGTTCTTCAGCTGCCGCACGTTTCCGGGCCAGCTATACGTTCGCAAAGCTGCGAAAGCGTCATCAGTCAATTCCGGCGGATGCGTGCCCGCGATCAGTTTCAACAGATAGCGCGTCAGCGGTTCAATGTCTTCGGGTCGTTCGCGCAATGGCGCGAGAGTGATCTGAAAACCATTGATTCGATACAGCAAGTCAGACCGAAACACGCCGTCGTTGACCACTGCATCGAGATTACGGTTCGTGGCGGCAACGATACGCACGTTGACTTCAACTTTTCTCACACCACCGACGCGGAAGAACGTTCGCGTCTCGATCGCGCGCAGTAGTTTCGCCTGTAACTGCGCCGGCAGCTCTGTAACTTCGTCGAGAAACAGCGTTCCACCGTCAGCCAACTCGATCAATCCAAGCTTTCGACCCTTCGCGCCGGAAAACGCGCCGGCTTCGTAACCAAACAACTCCGACTCGAGCAGCGACTCCTGAAACGCAGCGCAGTTCAGATCGACAAACGACGCTTCCGCACGATTTGATAAGCGGTGAATCGCATGCGCAACCAACTCTTTACCCGTTCCCGACTCTCCAGTGATCAGCACCGACGCTTCCGACGGCGCAACGCGTTCGATCAAACGAATCGCTTCCTTCATCTCTTCCGATACAGATACGATCTCCGGCAGCGCCGACTGCCGCGCGAGCTGTTCGCGTAGACGCGTGTTATCGACGCGCAGACGACGTTTGTCTGCCGCCTGTCGCACACGCACGTCGAGTTCGGAAATGGTGTAGGGCTTCGTGAGGTAGTCGTAAGCGCCGAGCTTCATGGCTTCGACGGCGGTCTCGACCGTGGCCTGGCCCGTCAACATGATCACTTCCGGCGGGTTGGGCCGTTGATGCACTCGTCGCAGCAGTTCCATGCCGTCGATGCGCGGCATGTTGATGTCGCACAACAGCACGTCGACGTTGCTCTCTTCGAGCTTGCGCAACGCGGCCTCGCCGTCCGGCGCCGCTTGCACTCGATACCCCAGTCGCTCCAACTCCTTTTGCAACACCAGCCGGAGATTGGCCTCGTCTTCTGCGATCAGAATTCGTGCTTGTGGTTGCTGTTGGTCGCTCAAACCGTCTGTTCCTCGTTTAGCTTGACTGCGGAAAGAGTGATCGTGAAAGTGGTGCCTGTCCCGACAGTCGACTGCACGTTCAGGGTGCCGCCGTGCTCGGTTAAGATACCATAACACACGGCGAGGCCGAGACCGGTTCCGCGTCCTATTTCCTTAGTCGTAAAGAACGGTTCGAAGATCTTGGTGAGGTTCTCCTGCGGGATGCCGATGCCCGTATCGCTGACCTCGAGGACGACCTTATCGGCCTCGTTTTGAGCTCTGATTGTTAGCAGTCCACCGCTATCACTCATCGCGTCGAGAGAGTTCGCCGCGAGGGCAATAATCGCCTGTTGCAACTGGCCCGGATCACCGGACACGTATGCCAGATCCTCCGCGATCTCCAACTGAAACTCGACTGCCGAAGTCCTCTTTTGGTGCGAGAGCAAACGCGCTGCTGAACGGATCACGTCGGCGAGATCGATCGTCACATGGTCCGACATGCGCGTCCGGCTGAAGTCCAACAATCCCATCGTAATGCTCTTGCAACGAAACGCCTCGCTGCGAATCAAGCCGAGATAGTCACGCAAGTCTTCAAGAGCAGGCGAACCATCAAATGCACCTTCGTTAACGCGCGCTTCGAGCGATTCGGCACACGCAGAGATCGTTGCGAGCGGGTTGTTGATCTCATGTACGACCCCCGCCGCGAGACGTCCGACGGCCGCGAGCTTCTCAGCCCGCGCGACTGCCCGGTTCGCCTGCACTCGATCCGTTATCTCCTCGCCGACTGTGATCACGTGACTGACGCTTCCGGTCGTGTCGGCCCACATAGGGATCTTGCTGATGATCCAGTGACGGATGTCGCCTTTATCGTTGGGCGTCTCCTGTTCAATGCGTTCGATTTCGCCGCTCTCGAACACGCGTTCAAATTCGTCTTCGAGGACGTCGCGCGGTTGGCGGGTTAAAACTTCAAACACGTTCTTACCCAACACAGCACCGCGCGCAATACCGAGTTCGCCGAGTTCACGGTTGCGGTTCCAGGCTACTACTCGATACTCGCGATCGATCGCGTAAAGCGAGAGCGGCAGGCTGTCGACAATCGCTTCGATAAGTCGCTTCTGCGCTTCTGATTCGGCGGTGCGGCGCTCGACCTCGCGCGCGAGACTGACAGATTGATCGCGCGCTGCCTGGTAAAGCGAACAGATGTGCGCGGCGAGGGATGTTTGCTGAGCCGCAGCTTCGATCAGGCGTCTCTCTGTTTCACCACACTGTTCGCGCAGATCGAACGCTACGACGAGAGCGCCTTTCGAGCGTCCGGCGAAACGAAACGGCGAAACAAATTCGACCGCATGAATGTCGTCGCGCAAGAGGAAGTTCGGCTGCTCGGTGATCAGCAGCGAGTTGCCCGATTCGCCGGAACGGAGCCACGACTGCAAGGCGTTGAGATCCAGTATTGTCGGATCGTCAGCATCGCCTTCGCGATCGAAAACGCACACGGCGTGCTGGTCATGGCCCACGACGACGTATGCGGCGCAAAGTGAAGCGTCGATCGCGTCGTAAGTCGAGCCGGCAACGCGCCGGACGAGCTGTTCCGGTTCGAGCGCGCGCAAGAGTCCGCGGCCGATGTCTGAAAGGAAACGAAGTTCGCGATTGCTGCCGATCAGCGCCCACTCACGTTGCGACGTGCGCACGTGCAGGCTCACGCGCGAAAGCAACTCACCGGGCGTTGAAGGTTTGGTGATGTAGTCGTCGGCGCCGGCGGTGAAGGCCTGGACCTTGCGCGCCTCGTCGTCGCTTTCCGAGAGGGCGATGATTGGTAACTTGCTGGTCGCGGGCTGCGCGCGCAGTAATTTGCAAAGCGCCAGGCCGTCGACGCCCGGCATCTCGAGATCGAGCGCGACGAGATCGCAGCGCACACCTTTCAGGACGCGCAACGCCGACGCGGCTTCGCTTGCAGTTACGACGCGATACTGGGCAGTCTCAAAGATGCTGCGCAATCGTTCGCGCGCAGCGGGATCATCGTCGACTATGAGCAGTGTTGCGCCGTGATTTTCGGCAGGAACAGCCATGGCCCTCAAAGTGATTGAAAGCGAAGGCTGTCGGATGTGTCAAGAATTTAGTTTGAGGCTTATATTGACTCAGCGCGGTCAAGTATTGGGTTTAAAGCCGGCGGTGTGACCATGCCCAACGGGAGCGGGCGAAGCAGCGACTTTTCTCCTCCCTTTGAATCGGTGGCTCATAAAACGCTCGCTACCTTCGTAAACCTCGTTCTGTTAAGATGCCACCGATTCACATCTCTTACCTCAGGAAACATTTCAATGAAGGCAATTGCTAAAAATGCAATTAAGAAATCGTTTGGTTTGATGGGCCTCGAGTTGCGCCGGAAGGGTCCACAAAAAGAACAATGGGAGATGGAAGACGGAAGCCTCGTTGTTCCCAAGATATGGAATCAGCCACTTTTTCAAGACATGATTCCGCTTAGACTACAGTCGTCGCCCGGGCCGCTGGTCTTATTGGGAAGTCCGGCGGAAATCGAATTCCTTTGTTCCGGGTTTGCTGCCGCTGGTCGAGACGTCCGGGGAATCAATTGGGACTGGGAAGCTAAAACGGACCTGAGTTCGATCCCTGAAGGAGGCCTCATCATCGTCTGTAAGCTACCGCAAGATGAGCGACATTGGAGAGTTGTTAAGCAGCTCAAACAGCAGTTTGGATCTCGCGTAATTGGTATTCAAGAGTTGGTGCTGCCGTTTACGACTCTGCAAGAAGCGCAGCGTTCATTCGATTACGCGGTCGACAGTTTTGCGGAAATCGTCCCTCTTTACCTCGGAGATCGGTTCTTCGGTCCGCTCGACGCTTTGAATAACGCCTTTCCACTCGAGGGGAAAACAGTGATTGAGTTTGGACCGATGGAGTGTGCGCAAACTGCCGGTCTGGTCCATTTGGGGGCAAAGAGCGTTCTATGTATCGAGGCGCGAGCAGTAAGCTTTATAAAATCGACGATCGCTTGTTACTGTTTTGGTTTGAATAATGCTTCGCTCGTGATGGACGATTTTCACAATGCTGACGCTAACAAGTATGGGCGCTTCGATCTGGCGTTTGCTCACGGAGTTTACTACCACAGCTTTGCTCCGTTCTTTTTCTTTGAGAACCTGATGTCGCTTGCCGATAACATCTTCATCGGGGGTTATACCACCAACGCTAATCAAACCGATAAGCCTCCGACTTCGCTCAGCTACACTCACGAAACGCTCGAGTATGAGGGAAAAAAGTACCGAGTAAAACGAATTTTCATCGGCAACTCCTACAATTCAGCCATTAATCAGTTTGCGTATCACTTCGATCGTGACGAGTTGCGGGGATTCTTTGAAGACAAGGGCTATGACGTAACCGTTGTGAGGGACGAGCCAAGCAATGATCCGTGGGGCGATTGGTACTTAACGTTCTTAGCCACGAAAAAGAATGCTACAACGCGCGAGCGCGTTTGATAGCAGAGTCGCAGGTTAATTTGACGGCTCGAACAGTGAAGACGACACGGGCGGGACGCTGACCAGGACGTCGCGTTCCACCTTGTGCGTCGATTTCACGCGATACATTTCGTTGTCGGCATGCGCGACGAGGTGGTCCAACGTTTCGCCGTCGATGCCAAACGTCGCCGTTCCGACGCTAATACCCACACTCGCGAAACGATTTCGTCCGACGGAGAGCGAGAACTTCGAAACCGCACTCTCGATACGAACACACAACTCCTCGACCTGCGAGCCAACAACCTCCTGAACGAGCGCAACAAACTCGTCACCGCCATACCGGGCCAGAAAGTCGTATTCGCGAAGCTGACCAGAGATGAGATTGGCTACTTCGCGCAACATCTTGTCGCCCGATTTATGACCGTAAGTGTCGTTGACCTTCTTAAACTCATCGAGATCCAGCATCACAACCTGGAAAGCACGATCAGTACGACGCGCACGCGCGGCTTCTTCTTCAAACCGCAACGCCAGATAACGCGCGTTCGGCAAACCGGTTAATGGGTCGGTTAACGCGTTCGACTCGGCTTCCGCGTGTTGCATTGCATTGCCAAGCGCGTCAGACGCAAGTCGAGTAACTGTTTCGAGCAGGCGCATGTGATCGTCCGTGTACTGTTCGAGCTCCGTTGAGTAAACCGAGAGCGCTCCGAGTAACACGTCGTCTTTGAAGAGCGGCAACGAAGCCATCGAACGATACTTGATGCCGGCCTCGGGATTGATGTCCGTGAAATCCAGACTCGGATGAAGCTGGTTAACTGGACTGCGATTAGCGAGGGCAAAACCCGTCACACCTTCGCCAGGCACGATGCTTCGATTCGCAAGCTTCTGCACATTCTTGCCGACAACGTGACGGGCCGTCGCGTAGCCCTTCATCTCGTCGTAGAAGTAGACGATGCAAGTATCGAATGGAACCACGTGGCCCACCTTGTCAACGAGGATCTCGAGGGTGTGCTCGACGTTCAGTGAAGTGCCGAACGTCCGGGCAATCTCATACAACGCATAGACCTCGCGGTGCGCTTTCTTGATCTGATCGTAGGCGATGAACGAACCGCGTTCGCGCGTCTGGACCATATCGACGTCGCTGAGTTGAAGCGGCGGCTCGTCTGAGTTGTTTGTTGGTTGAACTTGCAGGCCGAGCGCGGCAATCTGAGCATCAAATTCCGGCAAGTGTGTCAGGAACTGCTGGACTACGTAGGGGTCGAAGTGGACTCCCGAGCCGCGCAACAAGAACGCAATCGCCTCGTCCAGCGTCATGCCGCGGCGGAATGGTCGATCTTCACGAAGAGAATCGAAGCAATCGACGACGGAGATGATGCGAGCAGTGATCGGGATCTGCTCGCCGCGCAGCCTGTCAGGGTAACCGCGGCCGTCCCACTGCTCGTGGTGATGACGAATGATTGGCAAGACCGGATACGGAAAATCGACGCGACCGAGAATCTGCGCGCCGACCACCGTGTGAATCTTCATCTTTTCAAACTCAGCCGGCGTCAGTGGACCAGGTTTGTTCAAAATATGTGGCGGCACGGCAAGTTTTCCGATGTCGTGCAGCAACGCGCCGGCTTTGAGCGCGGCGATCTCATTCAACGTCAGACCAAACACTTCGCCCATACCCGCGGCGTAGATCTGCACGCGACGCACGTGACAGTGCGTCGTTTGGTCCTTCGCGTCGATGGCCGTTGCAAGTGCTTCGGCAGTAGCGAGATGTAGGTTGCCGAGGGCGGTTATTTCGTCGGTCTTCACTCGCAAACGCGCGCTCGTGTTGCGATAGATCAGGTACGTCGCAACGAAAGTGATGGGAGCGAGAATTAGATAGGGTAATAAGTGCGTGCCGTAGATGATTTCAAGCGCAAGCGGAATCGCGAGTAAGGTCCAGGAGATCCAGAGTTGATTGGCGAGCCACCATTGACCGACCGATGCCCGTAATGACAAAGACTCCTGCCGCGCACCCCAAAGCATGGGGTGGTTGGAATTAGACCTTGCGGGGAAGTCCATTGGTTCTCCAGGGATCGCCAAAAATCATCTCATCCCAAGGGATGCCGGAGGCGCGGTTGGGAGCAACTCAACTACGCCTCCGGTAAATTGGGCAAGTAGGCAGCCGGGGATCGAACTGCCGTGCTGGGTGAGATGTGTAAGGACCACCGTCCACATAACGGCGGTCCTGGTTTTCATAGAACTTTGCGGCTACGGACTCCGTGCGGAGAGCCCGCGAAGCCAGCTGGCTTCCACGCCGCGCCGTACCTATTTTCAAGTCGCGTGCCGTTCAGATCGTCACGGTTTTTGCCGCACTCCCGCGCGCCTCTGCCAAAAATTCTCCAAGTTGACCTGTCAGCTTGAGAACATCGGTCAGCCTGCGTGAAGAGAAGGGGGAGAAGGGGGGACGCGGGGACACGGAGATGCGGTGAAGGGAGATGCAGTGACGCGGTGCAACAAAGGTCCGTTTTAGCTATCTGTTGACAACCGTTAAGGCGAGTTGCACTCTCATCCCACGGCAAATGAAAAGGGTGAAGAACCAAAGTCTCCCGACTTACGACTCCGTAGGATATATCGAACTACTCCGGCGCAACCGCAGCTTCCGGCAACTGTGGCTGGGACAAGTCGTAAGTCAGATGGGCGACTGGTTCGACACGATCGCGCTTTACACGATCATTCTCAATCTCACCGGGTCGGGTCGCGACGTCGGACTGCTGCTCGTCGCTCGCTTCGTTCCCAGCTTCTTGTTTGGACCACTCTCGGGCGTGGTGGCTGACAGGTTCAGCCGTCAGAAGATCATGATCGTGACGGACATCCTCCGGGCTGTCGTCGTGCTCGGGTTTCTGTTCGTTCGTAGCGCCGATCAACTGTGGCTCATCTATGTGCTGACTGTTTTACAACTGGCACTCTCGACGTTTTTTGAGCCGGCGAAAACCGCCGCAATCCCCTCAATAGTTTCCGATCGTGAACTGGTGCCCGCCAATGCGATCTCCTCGGTGACGTGGTCCATCATGCTGACGCTCGGAGCTGCGATCGGCGGAGTGATCACCGGTTGGTTTGGCACCGACGTGGCGTTCATTCTTGATGCCGCGACCTATCTCCTTTCCGCCGCCCTAATCGCAAGCATCCGGGTCGGAAAACGACGGAAACGCGAACGACAGAAACTCACGCTGGGCCGGGCGCTGGGAATCACCGAAACCATCGAGGGGATAAGATATGTTAAGGCTCGACCACACGTGTTGGCGCTGATGTTGGTCAAACCCGCCTGGGGACTGGGTGGGGGGATATTGACGTTGCTGGCGGTGTTTGGTGAACGAGTGTTTCCCGTGGGCAACAGTCCTGCCACTGGAATCGGAGTTCTTTTTGCAGCCCGCGGCATCGGCACTGCGGTCGGCCCAATCGTAGCGCGCCGTTTGGCCGGCGAAGGTCACCGACGAATGCACGCGTCGATCGGGATCTCGTTCCTGATTGGCGGTCTCTTCTACATGTTATTTGGTGTGTCGACTAGTTTTGTCCTGGCGCTGATCGTGTTGGGTGTGGCGCACTGTGGCGGCAGCATTCTGTGGGTCTTCTCGACGGTGATCCTGCAACGAGTGGTCGAGGATAAGTTTCGGGGTCGCGTGTTCGCAGCGGAGTTGGCATGCATGACGTTAACGATGGCGGCATCGAATTACGCAACAGGCGAGCTTCTGGATCGGTTTAATGTTTCGCCGCGAATAGTCACGATCGGTATTGGTTTTTTCTTTGTCTTGCCGGGCGTGGCGTGGTTCCTGACGCAGCGCTGGTGGGACCGCGAGCCCGTTCAACCCCTGCGCGAGACGAAGCTTGACGAGCCCCGCGATCTTTCGGTTATTCATCAATCGGTTGAGTGAGCTTCAGACTATGCGAATCAAAGTCGGAGTAATGGGCTCGGCTGCTCCTGACAGCACGCGACTCGACAGTGGTCGCCTGGTCGTGGAAAAAGCGGAACGACTCGCGCGCGCGATCGCCGGGCGAGACGTTGTTTTGTTTACCGGCGCAACCACGGGACTTGTTTACGTGGTCGGCAAGACCGCGCGTGAAGCTGGTTGTTTTCACGTTGGGATTTCACCGGGAACCAACGAAACGGAGCACGTTGAGTTGTACCACTTGCCGACTGATTCATGTGACGTCATTGTCTACACCGGTTTTGGATTGAAAGGCCGGAACGTCGTGCTGGTGAGATCGTGTGACGTTGTTCTGTTCGTGGCCGGGGCGATGGGATCGCTTAACGAGTTCACCATTGCGCATGACGAGGGAAAGATTATTGGCTGCCTGACTGGAACCGGTGGCGTAGCGGATGAAGTGGATTACTTGATACAGAAGTTTGGCAAACGCAACGTGGGTGCTCGCGTGTTTCAGAATGAAGATCCAGAGAAGTTACTCGACGATTGCGTGGGTGGAATTCAAGCAAGATGATCGTAGCTAAATACATTGGGGAGTCGATTGCAGCGGGAGAGTTCGATCACGCCGCATGGGGCAACTGCGAACCGGTGAAGATCGAGCATTTGTGGTCGGGAGATCCCGCGCCTGCCTCGCGTCATGCGGAGGCGCGGTTGTGCTGGTCTGACGAGGCGCTGCACGTGCGGTTTGTCGGCGAGCAACACGAACCACCGATCGTCGCGGATAATCCGATCACCGATCGGAAAACGATTGGTTTGTGGGACCGAGATGTGTGCGAGATCTTCCTCGCACCCGATCCCTCGCAGCCTGAGCGCTATTTCGAGTTTCAAGGCGCCCCGACCGGCGAATGGGTGGATTTGGGAATCGTCGTCACGCCCACCGGCAGAGAAACTGATTGGGACTTCAGTTCGGGAATGACAACTGCGAGTAAACTCGAGGACGATAAGCTTACGGTTGGAATTCGCATTCCGTGGAGCAAAGAGATACCGAAACCGGCGAAGGGCGATGTGTGGCGGGTAAATGTTTTTCGCTGTGTTGGACCTGAAGCTCCGGATCGTTATCTCGCCTGGCGACCAACGCGAGCACCCGAACCGAACTATCACGTTCCCGAGGCTTTCGGGATGCTGCGGTTTGAGTAGTCTCCCGCAAAGGCGCAAAGGAGCAAAGGAGCAAAGAAGGATATAGAGTTACACGGGATTGCTGCCCAGCTAACAAACTTGTCCTTCTTTGCGCCTTTGCGCCTTTGCGGGAGACTTCTTAGTCAGCCGGAGCCCGTTTCAGGAGCTTGGTGATGTAGCCGTCGTAACTAGCCCGGTGCTGGTCCGACATCTCCGTTATTCGAGCGCCGATCAGGTAACCCGTCGCTTCCTGGTTATCTTCTAAACCCTCATATCTGACCGTCGCCACCTTCATCTCCACTGGTCCAGTGGGAAGTTCGAGCTTCACGTGCAACTTGCGTTCGTCCCCAGCCAGATAGTGTTCGCCAATGCGGATCGCAGGGACGATCAGCGCCACTCCGGTGCTACTGATGTCGAGGGTGTGACCGTTCAACGTCGGCAGACGGCGCGAGCCGTTCGAGCCAAGTCTTGGATCTGAAAGACTTATCGTGAACGCGAGGCGCGCTTGCACACGCCTGCTATGGCGCCGGTTGCCAATAAAGCGGCGTAAACTCGACACGATTCTGCGCGGCAGTTCCGACATCTTGTGAAACCACTAAGTACTCGGACCACATGAGGTGGGGCATTGTCGAAGGGGCGGTCGGGGGATCGCCGATTTTGATTCTAGGCAACCTGCACGTTGCGGCGCAATACTTAATTACGTTTGATGTTCAAGGGCTTGCCACCTTCGTCGCCACTTCTCACTCCCGACGCGTCGAGATAAAAGGAAAGCCGGCCGCTGCGGCCGTACTGGACCGGCTCGGCAGTCGCGTACCACGATTTGCCGTCGGCGGCGCGAAAGATCTGGAAGCGGTAACCGGTACTTTCAGTTCCTTCGATGTCCTTCGGAACCATGCCCCCGGCCACTAACTCCGCCATGTTGCCAAACATGCCGTTGTGGCTCTGGCTGTAGAGCACCTGGGCCAGCGAAATGCGCGTCATCATGTCCTGAACGTCATTGTGATGGGCCGTAATGCGGGCCTCGAAGAAAAACTTCCTGCCCGCTTTCTTGACCATCTCCAGGCTCTCTTTGTCGCCGACGAGCCACGCGTTCGAGACCTTGATAAGCGTCGCGGGTTCGACCTTCTCCTTGCCATCGGCGTCCAACACTTTCACAAAGACCGTCGCGAGGTCGCCGCTAATCTGCTCGCCGCTGACGTCAATATTCCTGGGCAGTTTGTCAGCGATCGCCAGCGCCATCTTGTCGAAATCGGGCCGGAGCTCTTCAAAGTCCTGCTCCGAGAGTGTTTCCATAGCCGGCTGGTAAATCGACATCGCAAACGCCTCGCGATACTTCTTTTCCCGCATCATCGTGTAGAAGGCGCGCGTCGTTTCAGTTGGCGTGCGCGGCGGGTTTTGCGCGATGACGGTCGACACGCTCGCGAGCGTCGCGATGATCAGGGCACAACACAATAAGGGCGTCTTGTTCGACATCAGGATTGGTACCTCGCGTTAAATGAAAGGCGCGCCAGCCGGGGAATGGCGGGCGCGCCTCAATGTTAACACTAAACAGCCGATCCGATATTGCGATAATCACTCGCGTCTAACGACTGGCCTCGGTTTCAAAACCAACTCTCGTCCGACCAGGTACAGCAGTACTGTAATCAAGACGAACGGAATCAGTCCGAGGAGGTTCGAACCGGGTCCTTCAAAGAATGGATTATTATGCGCTGCCCATTCTTCAAAGTGCTTGAGCCGTTCGACGATGCCTTCGCTCAGGTTCATGAAGGCATAGAGCACACCCGCAAGCGTTGCGCCGGCGATGTAGCCGGAAGCGAGTAGCACGCCGGGACTCTTGTCAGTCTCCGCCATCATCTCCTCTTCCGTTAGCTTCCTGTTTTCCGGTTTCTGGCGGAGGTACTTGTCTACGAGCCAACGGATAACGCCGCCCACGAAGATCGGCGCCGAGGTTGAAATCGGCAGGTAAACTCCGACCGCAAACGCGAGTGACGGCACGCCGCTCAACTCGAGCACGATCGTGATGAATACCCCGAGCAACACAAGTCCCCAGGGAAGCTCGCGACTCAGAATTCCCTGAATGATGTATGACATCAACGTCGCCTTCGGCGCAGTGAACTTGGCGACTGTGGCGTTACTGCCGGGTACCTTGTCGTAAATACCGTTGATGCCCGGGTCCGCAAGATAAATCGGTTGGCCCTGATCGTTCACCAGATAGCGACCTTTGGGACCATACTCGGTGGAGGTCTTGTGAACGACGTAATACTGGCTACTGTCGGAACTCGCCTGACCACCGTACAATCCTTCCTGTTTCGGTTGACTTCCGCTCATAACAAACTGCTCACGCGGGAAGCGGTAGTCTGCCGGGAAACTGAAGTCCTGGCTTTGGGCCACAGGAACGTAAACGCTGCCGGATTGGTTCATCGCCAGCAGGATCGGCCCAAGCGCGAGGGCTGAAACCAGTGCGCCAACCAGAATCGCTATCTGCTGATACTTAGGTGTCGCGCCGACGAGAAAACCGGTCTTGAGATCCTGTGAAGTTGTGCCTCCGTTTGAAGCTGCGATACAGACGATGCCGCCGATCGAAAGCGCCGTGACGAAATACGGCGGAGCGGTCCAACCGATAATCAGAAATACCAGACACGTCAGCAACAACGTCGCGACGGTCATTCCGGAGATCGGATTCGACGAAGAACCGACCTCGCCAGTAAGTCGCGATGAGACGGTCACAAACAGAAAACCGAAAATGATGATCAGAATCGCGCCGAGAATGTTGAAGCGCAGGTTTAACTGTGGGAACAGCATGATCGCGATGATCAAAGCGATGATACCGCCCAACACGAATTTCATCGAAAGATCCTGATCGGTGCGCGGGGCGTTGACGTCGGAACCGGCCCCCGAACGACGCAAGTCAGCCAGACCACCCTTCAATCCACTCCAGATTACAGGCAAGGATCGAAACAGGCTGATGATGCCGGCCGCGGCTACCGCACCAGCGCCAATGTAAAGGATGTAGCCTCGTTGAATCTGGCTGACGCTCATGTCTTTGATGAGCAATGTTGTTTCCGGCGCCAGCGGTGTCATCCAGCCGCCGCCGAAGTACTTGATCGCTGGTATCAGTACGAGATACGCGAGCACGCCGCCGCCGACCATGATCCCGGCGATTCGTGGTCCAATGATGTAACCGACGCCGAGCAGCGCCGGGTTGTTCTCGATCGAGACCGATCCCCCGTTGAAAGGCGGCCCAAACACCTTGGTCGGATACTCCTTCCAGGTCTTGAAAATCTGTTGAATACCGAAATAAAGAAACCCGATACCGAACCCGCTGATGATCGTCTTACCGCCTGACGCGGCTTGATCGACGACAGTCCGGTCACCGCCACCTTCCAATGCCGCGGCCCGGGATTCGTCCGAAGCACCCGCTTTAAGTACTTCAGCGCAAGCAGTACCTTCCGGATACTTCAGATAACCGTGTTGCGCCACTAGGAGAGCGCGACGCAACGGGATCATCATCAGGATTCCCAGCAGACCACCGAGCACCGAGACCAACAACACACGCGACAGTTCGAGATCGAAGCCGAGAATCAGAATCGCCGGCATCGTTACGCCGATACCAAAGGCGATCGATTCACCGGCCGAGCCCGCTGTCTGAACGATGTTGTTTTCGAGAATCGTCGCATCACGCAGCCCCGCTTTCGACAGCACGCGGAAGAGCGTGATGGAAATCACCGCGACGGGAATCGAAGCACTCACCGTCAGACCGACTTTCAACACGAGGTAAAGCGACGAAGCCCCGAAAATTATCCCCAGTACTGTCCCGACGATTAGCGGCAGCGGAGTCAGTTCACGTAGCCTGACGCCAGCCGGAATGTAGGGACGAAACGTTGCCAGGTAAGGGTTGTCGGGTTTGAACCCCACTCGATCTGGATACTCGTTCGCAGGGACGCTTTCAGACGCCATCCGGTTTTGACCTCCGAACAGATTTTTAAAAACAAAAGAGGGGAGCGCGGGGATAGATAAGACGCCGCTTACTTTACACGGGTGGCCCGTGCTGGGCAAGCTATCATTGATTCGCTAAACTGTTTCCGGTCTTAGAGTTCCCTCCCGTGAGAAACTGGCAAAACCCAATGCGTCGAATAATCGCATCCGCGTTGCTCTTCATCTCTCTTTTGTCGTGCGTGTCGCTGACGACCTCGCAAAGCACCCAGAATGCGGCTGCGATTCCGGCGGCGATTCCAACACCCGGGGAGGTGCTGGGCTTCGTTCCGGGAGACGATCGCAAACTGGCGTCGTGGACCAAGATCGTCGAGTATTTCGAGCGTCTTGACCAGTCAAGCGATCGCGTAAAGTTTGAGACGTTGGGCCAGACGTCGATGAATAAACCATTCGTGATGGCGACGATCAGCTCGCCTGCGAACCTCGCGAAGCTCGAAGAGTACAAACAGATTCAGGCGCAGCTTGCCGACCCACGAAAACTCGGCGCGCCCGGTGTTCGTGATCGTAAAGCGAAAGATTTGATCGCGCGCGGCAAAACGATCGTGCTGATCACTTGTGGCATTCATTCCACTGAGGTCGGTTCTTATCTTTCGAGCACGTTGATCGCGCACCGTCTTGCGTCGGCCAACGATCCCGAGATTCAAAGCATTCTCGACAACACGATCGTGCTGCTCGTTCCGTCGCTCAACCCCGACGGTGTAGACATCGTCAAAGACTGGTACGACAAAACGCTCGGCACGCCTTTCGAAGGAACCGATCCGCCGGAGCTCTATCACAAATACACGGGCCACGATAACAATCGCGACTGGTATGCCTTCACGCAAGTCGAAACACAACTAACTGTTGACAAGATTCACAATGTTTGGCGGCCGCAGATCGTCCACGACATTCATCAGCAGGGCGCGTTTGGTTCACGACTGTTTCTGCCGCCGTACATGCCGCCTGTGGAACCCAACGTGCCGCGACAGATCGTCGAAGGCTACACTCAGCTCGGCGAATGGATGTCGAACGAGTTGCGCAACAAAGGTTTCGAAGGAATTACGACTAACTCGACTTACGACGCCTGGACTCCCGCGCGCGCCTATTCGCACTACCATGCAGGCGTCCGTATTCTGTCCGAGACGGCATCCGCGAAAATCGCTTCGCCAATCACGTTAAAGTTTGAAGAGCTTCGTTCACGTGAAGGTTACGATCCACAAAAGGAAGGTCCGACCTTTGGACCAGTGTGGCGTGGTGGTGAGTGGAAGCTGCGCGACATCACCAAATACATGACGAACGTCGCGTTTCTGTTGTTGAAGCATTCGGCGGAATATCGTGTGCAGTGGTTGCGACGGTTCTAT